>CAIQDO010000025.1 GCA_903870555.1 uncultured Caulobacteraceae bacterium | reverse complement strand
GCGGGCGTCATCGCTCCAGGGCAGCGCCTCGATGCCCTTGGCCTTCGCTTCCGCCAGAAGAGAGGCGGCGAGGACCCGTGGCGACGGGTCGGTCAGAGGCCCTTCCTCGACCAGGAGTTCGCCCAGCCGCGTGACCGTCTGGCTGCGGAGCGCGCCGGATGGCGAGGTGACCAGGCGGTCCTCGACGACGAGGCGGTCCCCGGCGGCGCGCTTCAAGGCGGCGAGGTCCAGGGGAGCGGCGAGCAGGATGCGGTCGCGGGTCGCGCCGCCGCCGAGATCGGCGACCGCCAGCCAGATCTCGCCCGCGAGGGAATCGGCCGGATCGACGAAGACGCCACGGCCGCCGGCCAGCTGGAATTCGCCCCGCGCGCCCCGCGCCTTGGCGATTCGGTCGGGATAGGCCGTGGCCACGAGCAGGCCGTCGTCGGCCTTGGCCTGGGCGCCCTGTGCCCCCGCCATCGACGTCCAACGCTCGGCCAGTCCGATCGCGGCGCGGGCGCGGGGGCTGCGATCCCGCGCCAGGGTATCGAGGCGATGGGCGACGCTGGAGTCGCGGCCTCCGAGGCCTTGTTCGGTCAGGAGGACGCCGATCAGGGCGGCGCGTCGGCCCTGCCCCGTCGCCGTGCCCGCCAGCACCATGTGGGCAAGGCGCGGCGGCAGCGGCAGGCGGGCGATCCGGTCGCCGTGCGGCGTCAGAACGCCTTGCGTCGTGAGCGCCCCGATATCGATCAGCACGGTGCGGGCCTCGGCCAGGGCCGCGGCCGGGGGCCGGTCGAGGAAGGCGAGCGCCGCGCCCTCCCCCGCGCCCCAGCGGGCGAGGTCGAGCAACAGGCGGGACAGGTCGGTTTCCAGGATCTCGGGGCGGTCGAACGCTGGGAGAGACCGCGTTTCCGGTTCGTCCCAAAGGCGCCAACAGACGCCGGGGGCGGTTCGCCCGGCCCGGCCTCGCCGCTGGTCCACCGCGGCCCGGGAGGCCCGGACCGTCGCCAGCCGTGTGACGCCGCTGCGCGGATCCCAGCGCGGGGCCCGGCTCTGTCCGCTGTCGATCACCACCCTCACGTCCTCCAGCGTCAGGCTGGTCTGCGCGATGGCCGTGGCGAGCACGACCTTGCGCCGGCCCGGCGGCGAGGGAGATACCGCGCGATCCTGGGCCGCCAGGTCGAGGGCGCCGTAGAGCGGCGCGATGTCGACATGGCTATCGACGCCGGCTTCGGCGAGGCGCTGGGCGACGCGAAGGATCTCACCCTGCCCAGGGAGGAAGGCGAGGATGCCGCCGGTCTCGTTGTCGAGGGCCCCGCGGATCGCGCGCACCATCTGCTCCTCCAGCGACAGGCGCTGATCCTTCCCGAGGTAGCGGGTGACGACCTCGAACATCCGCCCGGGGCTCTCGATCACCGGGGCGTCACCCAGGAGGCCGGCCACGCGCGCGCCGTCGATGGTCGCAGACATGACCAGCAGGCGAAGGTCGTCGCGCAGCACGCCCTGGCTGTCGAAGGCGAATGCCAAGCCCAGATCTGCGTCGAGGCTGCGTTCGTGAAACTCGTCGAACAGCACCGCGGCGACACCTTCAAGCGCGGGATCGTCGAGGATCATGCGGGTGAAGACGCCCTCGGTGACGACTTCGATACGGGTGGACGCGGAGACGCGGGTGTCGAGGCGGACGCGGTAGCCGACCGTGCCGCCGACCGGCTCTCCGAGGGTCGACGACATTCTGGCCGCTGCCGCCCGGGCCGCGAGGCGGCGCGGCTCCAGGAGGATGATCTTGCCGCCACCGACCCAGGGCTCGTCCAGCAAAGCCAATGGCGCGCCGGTCGTCTTGCCGGCGCCGGGGGGCGCCACCAGCACCGCTCGGGTCCCGTCGCGAAGCGCCGCCTTCAGGGCCGGCAGCGCCTCGACGATCGGAAGATCGATGACCTGTGTCCTATTCGCCGTGCGGCAGCTCCATAGGCGACGCCTCGTGGCCGAGAACCTTCTCGCCCTTGCCGAGCTTGGAATTCCAGAGGCCGTAAACGAAATACAGGACGAAGCCGAAGCCCACGTAGCCCAGGAAGAACGGCCCGGTTTCCGGCTTGTTCAGAATGGACTTCAGCAGGAACAGGCACATGATCGCCCCGAGGATCGGCACGATCGGAAAGAGAGGAACACGGAAGGGCCGGACGAGCTTGGGGCTGCTGACCCGCAGATAGATGACGGTGATGCAGACGAGGGCGAAAGCGGCCAGGGACCCGACGTTCGAGAGGTCCGCCAAGGCGTCCAGGCTGAGGAATCCTGCGGCGCCGCAGGCGATGCCGCCAACGATCAGGGTGTTGATCCAGGGCGTCTTATAGGACTTGTGCACGCGGGCCATGAACGGAGGGATGAGGCCGTCACGCGACATGGTGTAGAAAATCCGCGTCTGGCCATAGAGCAGAACCAGCATGACGCTGGTCAGGCCGGCGATTGCGCCGACCTTCACCGCCACGGCGAACCAGGGCATGCCCATGCGATTGACGGCGACCGCGATCGGGGCCGGATTGTCGAGCTGAGCGTAGGGCACGATGCCGACGAGCACGGCGGAGGTCGCGATGTAGAGGATCGTGCAGATCACCAGGGCGCCAATGATGCCGATCGGCATGTCGCGGGCCGGGTTGCGCGCCTCGGCGCCGGCGGTGGAAACGGCCTCGAAGCCGAGATAGGCGAAGAAAATGCGGGCGGCGCCGGTGATCACGCCCCCGACGCCATATTTCGAATCCGAGTTGCCGCTGAACACGCTCCACAGAGCGCGGGTGATCTGGTGGAACATGTCGGTGGGGGTGCCCGGCGGCGGCGCGGGCACCTCGGCAGGGATCAGGGGATGCCAGTTGGCGGTGTTCACGAAGCCGATGCCGAAGGCGATGAAGGCGATGACGACGCTCAGCTTGATGAAGACGATGATGTTGTTGACCGTCGCCGATTCCGAAACCCCGCGGACCAGCAGCATGGTCACCGCGCCGATCACGGCGATGGCCGGAAGATTGATGACGCCGACGGCGATCTTTGCGCCGCTGGCGTCCATCACGGCTACGCCCGGCGCGGCTGTGAATTGCGGCGGTATGTCTGGCAAGAACGCGAACTGACGGTGGATGTCCGCCCAAAGGCTGGCTGCGTAGCCCGACCAGCCCACGGCGACGGTCGACGCCGACAGACCGTATTCCAGGACCAGCAGGACCCCCATCACCCAGGCGGCCAGCTCACCCATCGACGCGTAGGTGTAGGAATAGGCCGAGCCTGAAACCGGCAGGGCGGAGGCCAGCTCGGCGTAGCAGAGCGCCACGAACGCGCAGAGTGTGCCGGTGATAACGAAGGATATCATGATGGCCGGGCCGGAATAGCGGGCGGCGGCCAAGCCCGTCAGGACAAAGATGCCGGTGCCGATGACGCAACCGATGCCCAGCAGGATCAGGTTCAGCGGACCGAGGGTCCTCTTTAGCTCGCTGTGTTCGTGATCGGACTGAATCTGGCCGACGGATTTTCGCTGAAACATGCGTCCGAAGAGGTTCGGACCAACACCAGAAGCACCCGCCATTCGGCAATCCCTTAGCCGCAGCTCGGCCAGCTCGCCGAGTTCCCGGACGCTAGCGGCTCCGGACAGGTCTAGCAATGAGGGGCGATCCATCGAGCCGGTCGAGCTGTGGATTGCGAGCAGCGGAGCAGCCGCCAAGCCCAAAGGGCGCGAAAATTCGCCACCTTGCGTTGGCCTATCGTCACAGGGCTTCTATCCTT
>CAIQDO010000024.1 GCA_903870555.1 uncultured Caulobacteraceae bacterium | reverse complement strand
TGCTGCGCCACTGTTCCAGGACCAGGCCTTTCGGGGCCTGTCGACCGTCACGCACCAAGTAGATTTTACCGGCTACGGGAACCTCCCCGATGAGGATGTTGCAGCCGATCCAACCAGCTCGCCGCGCGGTCACAGCCAAAGGCTTTCGCTCCTGGATGATCTCGCGAACGAAGAAATGCTTCGGAACAAAGAATAGATCGGTAACGGAGAGGCGGGCGAGATCGTAATTCATTAATATTAGATTTGGATTGTCGTTTGCGGCGAGACGCTGGCACATCGTGCCGAACGCGCCGTCATTGATCTTCGGTCCAAATCTCTTTTTTTGACTCTTGAGTTCAAAATTTTCCCGACAAAGCTGGCAATGAAAATCAGCGACAGGCAGATTGTTGGCGTATTTGGTGATCGCCTCGGCGCCGCAGTTTGGACAGTAGAGGTTGGCGTCGACCCAATTTTCTGTCCAAACCCTCGCTCGCTGCGACGGGTTTTGGAACGTGATAGCGGATTCCTCAAAGCCGAGGTCGAAGGGCGTGTCTGTCATTGATGCCGACACTAACCCAAATGCGACAGGACTGGACTAGAAATCGCCGAGCTCGGCTCCCTCGATCTCGTCGCCCCGTATGTCGAGTGCGACGTATTTTCGATCGTCGAATTCGATCGTTCCCCTGAATTCCCAGCAATAGTCGTCATGCTCTTCGCAGGCCAATTCAACCGCCTCCTCTGCCGTGGCCGCCTCAATCTCGGCTACGTAGTCGGCATAGGCGTCGATGCGACAGAGGACCTGGAACTTGGCCATCCTGCCATCATCGGACATGGACCCGATGCCAGAGCCGGAGGCAGAGGCCGCGATGGGTATCGACGCCAGCTTTCGATAGTCTTCCAGGTCCATGAGAACGTGCGGTCGCCCGCCAGGATTGGCGATGATGACGGGTCCGCGACTTGCTCCGCGAAGCATTTTTCGCCACCTGCGATTAAGGGGCGAGCGTATTATGGCGAGGCGATTCGTGCTCATATCTGGATCTAATTCAATGACTTACGATCGTATCGTTGCAATTTGAATACTGGCTTGTCCAGTGGAAAACGCTGGAATTCAACGCCGATCGAGTCCGTTCGCTACTTCGCCCCAGTCCGTTGAGCGGAGCACTGGACCTACCGCTTCCCGCCCTTCCGGAACCGCGCCGCCGCCTCGGCGCGGGCGTCCGCCTTGGCCTTGGTGACCAGGGACTTGTCGACGGTCTCGCCGGCCGGGGTGAGGGCGTCGTTGGCGAATTCCAGGTCGAGCAGTTTCAGGCGCTTGATCTCGTCGCGCACCCGGGCGGCTTCTTCGAACTCCAGGTTGCCGGCAGCGGCGCGCATCTTGGCTTCGAGGTCGCGCAGGGTGGTCTGGAAGTTGGAGCCCAGGAACGGCTTGGAGTCCTCGGCCACGCCTACGTCCACCGTCACCCTGTCCGCGCGTTCGTAGGGACTGGCGAGGATGTCCTTGATCTGGCTGCGGATGCTCTCGGGGGTGATGCCGTTCTCAAGATTGTAGGCGGTCTGCTTCTCGCGCCGACGGTTGGTCTCGCTCATCGCCCGTTCCATCGAGCCGGTGATGGTGTCGGCGTAGAGGATCACCTTGCCGTCGATGTTGCGCGCGGCCCGGCCGATCGTCTGGATCAGCGAGGTCTCCGAGCGCAGGAAGCCCTCCTTGTCGGCGTCGAGGATCGCCACCAGGCCGCACTCGGGGATGTCGAGGCCCTCGCGCAGCAGGTTGATGCCGACCAGGACGTCGAAGGCGCCCAGGCGCAGGTCGCGGATGATCTCGATGCGTTCGAGGGTGTCGATGTCGCTGTGCATGTAGCGCACCCGCAGGCCCTGCTCGTGCATGTATTCGCTGAGGTCCTCGGCCATTTTCTTGGTCAGCACCGTCACCAGCGCCCGATAGCCGCGCTTGGCGAACTCCCGGCACTCGGCGATGACGTCGTCGACCTGGGAGAAGCCGTTCTTGGCCACTGGTCGGACCTCGACGGGCGGATCGATCAGACCGGTCGGGCGGATCACCTGCTCGACGAACACCCCGCCGGACTTGTCGAGCTCCCACTTGGCCGGCGTGGCCGAGACGAACAGGCTGTCGGGCCGCATCGCCTCCCACTCCTCGAACTTGAGCGGACGGTTGTCGAGGCAGGAGGGCAGGCGGAAACCGTATTCGGCCAGGTTGAACTTGCGGCTGTAGTCGCCCTTGTACATGGCGCCGATCTGCGGAACCGTCTGGTGGCTTTCATCGACGAACAGCAGGGCGTTGTCGGGAATGTATTCGAAAAAGGTCGGCGGCGGCTCGCCGGGGCGGCGGCCGGTCAGGTAGCGGCTGTAGTTCTCGATGCCGGCGCAGGAGCCGGTGGCCTCGATCATCTCGATGTCGAAGGTGGTGCGCTGCTCCAG
>CAIQDO010000023.1 GCA_903870555.1 uncultured Caulobacteraceae bacterium | reverse complement strand
CGGGGGCTGCCGAGCGAGGGCTGAACCGGGCGGACGCCGAGGACATGTTCCAGAGGATGGCCAAGTTCGCAGGCTACGGCTTCAACAAGGGACACGCGGCCCCCTATGCCGTGATCGCCTACCAGACGGCCTGGTTGAAGGCCAACGCGCCGGTCGAGTTCTTCGCCGCGTCAATGAGTCTGGATATCTCCAATACCGATAAGCTGGCGGTTTTCTATCAGGACGCCCGCCGCCAGGGCGTGCCAATCCTGCCGCCTGACATTAACCGATCGAACGCGGACTTCGATGTGGCTGACGGCCAGGTGCTTTACGCGCTTGGCGCGGTCCGCAATGTCGGGCTTCAGGCGATGATCCACCTGGTCCAGGTGCGGGAGACGGGGGGCCGTTTCCGCGACATCTTCGATCTGCTTGAGCGAATTGATCCCAGGCAGGTCAACAAGCGCGCCCTTGAGAGCCTCATTCGGGCTGGCGCTTTCGACAAGCTTCACCCTGATCGCGCCCAGTTGTTCGAGGCGGCCGAGTCGCTGATCGCCTACGCCCAGAGCGTCGCCGCCGATCGCGCATCGGCTCAGGAGAGCCTGTTTGGCGATGCGGCCGAGGCGTCTCGTCCTCGCCTGTCCCGGCCGCCGAGGTGGGACCCAGCGCGGCAGCTCGATGAGGAATTGGCCGCGGTGGGATTCTATCTCAGTGGTCACCCGTTGGAGGATATGGCCGAAGTGTTGCGCCGCAACCGCGTGACCTTCGTCGTCGACGCCCAGGCCGGCGCCGAGGCGGGGGCGGAAGCCTTCCGCATGGTGGGGGTTGTCCGTCGGCGGCAGGAACGCACGTCATCGAACGGTGGCGGCAAGTTCGCCTTCGTGACGCTTTCAGACCCAAGCGGCGAATATGAGGTTCTGTTTCAGGCGGAGGTTCTGCGACGCTGCCGCGACCTTCTGGAGCCTGGCCGGTCCATTGTGCTCAAGGTTCGCGCCAAGGCGAACGAGGGCGAGGTGCGGTTTTTCGGTGACGACGCCGAACCGCTGGAACGTGCGATGGAAAAGGTGGCCAGCGGCCTGCGCATCCATATGTCTCCCGCGATCGCCGAGATCGAGGCGCTAAAGTCCAGGCTGAAGCCGGCGCCGTCTGGGGGCGGCCCCGTCGTCTTGGTGGCCGCCTTTGCTGGAGGCCGGGAGGTGGAGATGCGCCTTCCCGGCAGATTTCTACTCGACGCCGCCGCCCGCGGCGCATTGAAGGTGGCCCCGGGCGTCGCCTTCGTCGAAGACCTCTGAAGGCCGGGCGCGCGGCCGACAGTGGGCTGCCTTGCTTTCATGGGCGTTGGCGGCTAGAGAAGCCTCCATCACGCACGCGAGACGTTCGGCTGACGCGGGTCAATCCCCGTGGTTCGCCGTTCCGGTCCTTTCCCAATCGGGACGGGTTTGTTTCGCGGAGGCGACAACCGGAAGAAGGACAATATCCTATGGCGTTACCCGAATTCACCATGCGTCAGCTCCTGGAAGCGGGCGCCCACTTCGGCCACCAGACCCACCGGTGGAATCCGAAGATGGAGCGCTACATCTTCGGCGCGCGCGCCAACATACACATCATTGACCTTTCGCAGACCATGCCCCTGCTTCATCAGGCCCTGGTGAAGGTGCGGGAAGTCGCCGCTTCTGGCGGTCGCGTTCTGTTTGTCGGCACAAAGCGTCAGGCCGCCGATCCCGTGGCCGCAGCGGCCAAGCGTTGCGCGCAGTATTATGTCAACCACCGTTGGCTGGGCGGCACCCTCACCAACTGGCGCACCATCTCCGGGTCGATCGCGCGTCTGCGCGAACTGGAAGGCGTCCTCGATGGCGGCGACACCGGCGGCCGGACCAAGAAGGAACTGCTTCAACTCACGCGCGAGCGTGAGAAGCTGGAACTTTCGCTGGGCGGCATCAAGGACATGGGCGGCATCCCCGACCTGATGTTCGTGATCGACACGAACAAGGAAGGCATCGCCATCCAGGAAGCCCGCAAGCTGAACATTCCGGTGATCGCCATCCTCGACACCAACTGCGACCCACAGGGGATCACCTTCCCGATCCCGGGTAACGATGACGCCGCGCGCGCCCTGCAGCTCTATTGCGACTTGATGGCCGACGCCGTTCTCGACGGCCTCACCGAAGGCCAGGTGGCGATGGGCGTCGATATCGGCGCCGCCGAGGCTCCGGTCGAGCCGGCCTTGCGGATGAGCGCCGCCATCGACACCGGCGCCGAGGCGCACGCTCCGGCCGCACCCGAGCCCGAACTCGAAGCGGCGTTCACCGGCGAAGCCCCGGCGGTCGAGGCCGAGGCGCCTGCCGTCGCCGAAACGTCCGTCGAAGGCTGATTTCCCGGGGGCGGCTCGCCGCCCCCGGCTCATTACGCAAGGGTGGGCAGAGACTTAAAGTTCTTACAACGGCTCCCTATATGGGCGGTCGAACCTCAATACTTATGCGGAGCATGAAAACTCATGGCTGAAATCACCGCGACCCTGGTCAAGGCGCTGCGCGACAAGTCGGGCGTCGGCATGATGGACTGCAAGAAGGCGCTTCAAGAAACCGCCGGCGACATGGAAGCGGCCATCGACTGGCTGCGCGCCAAGGGCCTCTCCAAGGCGGCCAAGAAGGCCGACCGTGTGGCCGCAGAAGGGGTCGTCGCCATTGCCACCCGGGTGGACGGCGGCGGCATGACCGCCGCGGTCATCGAACTCAACGCCGAGACCGACTTCGTCGCCCGTAATGAAGTGTTCCAGGCCGCCGCGCGCAAGATCGCGGTCGTCGCCCTGGACATCGACGGGAATGTCGAAGCGCTTCGCGCCGCGCCGCTCGGCGGCGCCACCGTGGCCGATTCGGTGACGGAACTCGTCGCGACGATCGGTGAGAACATGCTGCTGCGCCGTTCGACCCGCTTCACTGTCCGCACGGGCGCCATCGGCGCCTACATCCACGGCGCGGCCGTCGGCGCGACGGATCTCGGCCGTATGGGTGTTCTTGTGGCCGTCGAGGGGGATGGCGACCAGGCCGTTCTGCGCGAACTTGCCCGAAACATTGCCCTGCACGCCGCGGCGACCGCGCCCCTGTCCCTGTCTGTGGACGATCTCGATCCGGCGGCGGTGGAGCGTGAACGCGCCATCTTCACCGAGCAGTCGATCGCCTCGGGCAAGCCCCCGTCGGTGGCCGAGAAGATGGTCGAAGGCCGTATCCGCAAGTTCTATGAAGAAGCGGTGCTGCTCAAGCAGGCCTATGTCCGCGACCCGGCCATCACCATCGAAGGCTTGGTCGCGCAGACCGCCAAGGAAATCGGCTCGCCAATCAAGGTGGTTGGCTTTGTGCGTTTCGCGCTCGGCGAGGGCGTCGAGAAGGAAGCCAGTGACTTCGCCGCCGAAGTGGCGTCAATGACTGGCGGCGCCTGATCTACGGCGCGCCTTCCGCTTCGCCGGAAGGCGCGCCATCAATTGACGCGAAATCTCATTCGCGCTCCTGTTCGCCGTTCTGTTGGGCGACGGAAGGGATTCGCAAATGGCGGACGATGATTCCTCGGGTTCGAATGGCGCGACATTCAGCGAAGACGATGTCGCCACAGCGGTTTCGGCGGCGCTGTCGGCGAAAGACGTTCCGCTGGAAGATAGCGACGTCAAGGTTTCCACGGATGGCCTGATCCATTTCATGGTGAGGCTAAGTCGGTCCGTAAAACCCCTTCATCAGATCCCGGACGACACCAGCAATCTGCCGCCAGGCACGGTAGAGGGCGCGCCGCTTCTGTTGCTGGGCTCGGTGCAGACAATCGAGGACAGCATCCGCGTGTCGATGCGGATCGTCATAACGGAAACCAGCGAGATCGTCGAAGTGTCCAAGGGCGACGCCACGGGTGCGACCGTCGATGCGCTCACCGACGCCGCGCAGCTTGCCATCGAAGGCCTGCCGAGCCTCAATCAATAGGCGTGTTTCGGCTGTTTTTCGTCAGCCACCAATCACGCCGCACGCGAGACGCGCACCGCCGCCGCCAAGCGGCGCCGGTGTGTCCGCATAGTTGTCGCCGCCGAGGTGAATCATCAGGGCGTGCCCGCGAAGATCATCCAGGCTCCTGATCCTCGGCGCCGACAGCACTGCACGGGCCGCGCCATCGGCCGTGACCGTGATGAGCGGAAGGTCGCCGAGATGGCCCGTGCCCGTCGGTCCCATGTGCATCCCGCTCATCGCCGGATCCAGATGCGCGCCCGCGCCCCCGGCGGGAACCGGCTTGCCGTCCTTCTCTCCGGGCGCACAGCTCGCATTGGCGTGGACGTGAAAGCCGTGCGGACCGGGCGGGAGTCCGTGCAGATCGAGCGTGAAGGAGGCGCCGGCCTGGCCCTGGGTGATGGTGATATCGCCGACCGACTCGCCGGGCCCGGTAGGGGTGGCCAGGTGCATCGGCGCGGTGAGCGTCTGGGCGACAACGGGCGCGCTGATGGCGATCAACGCGGCGGCGAGGCATGCAGCGGCTGAGCTCATGGCGTTTACTTCCGGAGAATGCAGGGCGATCCCTGCCAATGCGACACATTAGCACGCGCATTCGAAGGTGGGCCAGGGGGAGGACTCAGGGAACACCCCGGGTTCAAGCGCGGCACAAATTGATCTAGAGACAGCCCCGGGTCGCCGGGCCCATCAGAATCGATGGAGTTTATATGTCCGACGCGCATCCCCCGTTCCGCCGCATCCTGCTGAAGGTGTCGGGTGAAGTTCTCATGGGCGATGCGCCGTTCGGCATCGACATGAACACACTGGACACCGTCGCGGAGGACATCTCCATCGTCGTCGACCAAGGGTATCAGCTGTGCCTGGTCGTTGGCGCGGGGAACATTTTTCGCGGCGTGTCGATGGCCGGCCGAGGCATGGAGCGCGTCAGCGCCGACTATATGGGCATGCTGGCGACGGTCATGAACGCTCTGGCCATTCAAAGTGCTCTTGAACGCAGAGGCGTGGATACGCGCGTGCAAAGCGCAATTCCGATGGACGCCGTTTGCGAACCCTACATCCGCCGCCGCGCCTTGCGCCACCTCGAAAAGGGCCGGGTCGTGATCTTCGCCGCAGGCCTTGGCGCGCCATACTTTACGACCGACACGCCAGCGGCTCTCCGCGCCGCCGAGATGGGCTGCGACGCCCTTTTCAAGGGGACCAGCGTGGACGGGGTCTACACGGCCGATCCAAAGAAGGACTCCTCGGCCACCCGCTATGGTCAGGTGAGTTACCAGGAGGTTCTGGCGAAGGACCTGCGGTTCATGGACGCCTCGGCGATCAGCCTGATGCGCGACAATCATATTCCAATTGTGGTGTTCTCGATTCGCGAACGGGGTAATCTGCTGAAGGTGCTCCGTGGCGAAGGTGTTCACACCAAGATCATGGATGCGACCTGATTTCATGCCGGGCCCAGTCGCTTGGCCTTTCGGCGGCTGGCGATCGTAACGCGTAGACAACTAGACGAGCCAAAAGGGATCAGACATGGCTAACGCCGAGAAACCCCAGATCTCCCGCTACCGCGACCGCATGGACAAGTGCGTCTCGGCTCTGAAGGACGAATTCTCCTCGCTGCGGACCGGACGGGCTTCAGCCGGCTTGCTCGATCAGGTGATGGTGGAAGCCTATGGGTCGAAGGTGCCAATCAGCCAGGTTGGCTCGGTATCGGTGCCAGAGCCCCGGTCGATCACGGTGAGCATTTGGGACAAGGCCGTGGTGATCGCGGTGGAGAAGGCCATTCGGAACGCCGGGCTGGGCCTCAATCCCGTTACCGAGGGGCAGAACCTGCGCATTCCCGTTCCACCTCTGACAGAGGAACGGCGGCGCGATCTCGCCAAATTGGCCGGAAAATACGCCGAACAACAGAAGGTCGCGGTGCGCAATGTCCGCAGGGACGCGATGGACGACCTCAAAAAGGCTGAGAAGGATTCGGTCATCAACCAGGACGACCAGAAACGCATGGAGGTCGAGGTTCAAAAGCTCACGGACGACGCCGTGCGGCGGGTGGACGAGGCCTTGAAAACCAAAGAGCAAGAGATCATGCAGGTATGATCGGACGGTAGGTGCGCTCGAGCTGAGGCGGTTGCGGTCTTAAACGTCATCCGAGGGCAGGGCGTCCGGGGCGGCGCGGAGGGAAAGGCCATGTCGCGTCCCAGGGGCGTTCAGCAAAGCCGCGATTCTCGGGCCGGCGCGTCCGCCCTGAGCAGCGTCGCGGGAGAGGCTGCCGGACGAGGTTTGCATGTCGCGATCATCATGGATGGCAATGGGCGCTGGGCCAAGGAACGCGGTCAGCCCCGGGCCCTCGGCCACAGGGCGGGCGTCGCCGCCTTGCGTCGAACTGTCGAAGGCGCCCCTGAACTTGGCATCGAGCGCCTGACCGTCTTTGGGTTCTCGACGGAGAACTGGAACCGGCCCGCGAGAGAAATCTCCGAGTTGATGGGGCTGCTGAAGGCCTATTTCCGGAGTGACCTCGCCCGGCTTGAGCGGGATGGCGTGAAGGTGCGGATTGTCGGCCGTCGCACCGGTCTCCAGCCGGACATTCTCGATATCGTGGAGCAGGCCGAGGCCAGAACCGCTCGAAACGACCGATTCCATCTGCAGGTGGCTTTCAATTACGGCGGTCAGGCGGATATTGTCGACGCGGCCCGTGCATTCGCCCTCAAGGTGCAGGCGGGCCTGGCCGCGGCTGAGGATCTGACCGAAGCGTTGTTCGAAGCCCATCTGTCCACCGCCCCTGCGCCGGCGCCCGATTTGATCATCCGGACCAGCGGGGAGAGCCGGCTCTCCAACTTTCTGCTTTGGGAATGCGCCTACGCTGAGCTGATTTTTCAGCCCGTCTATTGGCCAGACTACGGTCCCGAGCATCTGAAGTCCGCCATCGAGGAATTCCGGCGCCGCGAACGTCGGTTTGGACTGGTGCCGGCGGAGCCGGTGTCCGACGACACAATCCTCGCCGCAGGCTAGCGGCGGAGCTCGACGTCTTGATCATTTTCGTACGTCAGCCCAAAGGCCAATCCGCTACAGGTCGCCCCGCCGTGTCGCGGGTCGCGGACGCGTTGCACCATGGCTAAGCCGTTCGATTGGGCCAATTTCTCACTGAGGGTAGTGTCGGGCGGAGTGATGGCGGCGGCGGCGCTCAGCGCCGTTTGGATGTTCGCGCTCGATGGTCCGTTGTGGCGGGCGCCGTTTCTCATCCTGATCGCCGCTGGCGGAGTGCTGTTGTCGATCGAGTGGGCGGCGATGGCGACTCCGCGCGGAAAGGGGCGCCTCGCGGTTGTGACCGCCCTTTCGGTTGCGGTTGTCATTCTGCTTGCCTTCGTTGGGTTGTTTCTGGAGGCCTGGATCGTCATCGGGATCGGCGCGGCGCTTGCCGCGCTTTCGGCGGGGCAAGTGGGTGACCGCGCTATCGACGGGGCCTATGGCGTGCTTTACATCGCGCCGGCGTGCCTGGTTTTCGTGTGGCTCATCGAGACACCTCAGGGTTCCGGATGGACCTTGATGCTCTTCGCCGCTACCTGGGCCGCCGACATTGGCGCTTTTGTGTTCGGCAATCTGCTGAAGGGTCCGAAACTTTGGCCCAGGTTTTCCCCTAACAAGACTTGGGCGGGGTTTGTCGGAGGGTTGGTCACCGCTGTGGCGGCGTCAGTGGGTGTCGCGGCGATATTCATGCGCCTGTCGTTGGCCGGCGCGGGCTTGATAGGCCTCGCTGGCGGGTTGGGAACGATGGCTGGGGATCTTTGGGAGTCGATGTTGAAGCG
>CAIQDO010000022.1 GCA_903870555.1 uncultured Caulobacteraceae bacterium | reverse complement strand
TGGCGGCCGGCGGCGGTGCGCTTGATGTCGTCGACGTCCTGCCGATCCAGCTTGAGAATCTGAGGCACAAGCTGCCAAGGGATTCGCGCGTGCGACTGCTGCCTGGCGACTCCTCCGCACTGCCGCTCCCCGACGCCAGCTACGACCGAGTGCTGCTGTTCTTCCTACTGCACGAACAGCCCGCCGACGTGCGCCGCCGCACGCTCGCCGAGGCCCTGAGGGTGGTCAGGCCGGGGGGGACGGTGCTGATCGTCGATTTCGGGCGCCCCAAGTGGTGGCACCCGCTGAACCTATTCTGGATTCCGATCCTGGGAATCCTCGAACCCTTCGCGCCTGACCTGTGGCGGCACGAGCTCGACCAGTGGCTGCCACCCCGGCCGGTCGACCAGGTCAAGCGGCAGACGAAGTTCTTCGGCGGCCTGTTCCAGAAACTGGTCATCGTCCGCTGAAGCGACGCCTTCACCCCGCTTTTTGCGGGGCGATCAGGAACTTTTCACCGGTGGCCTTGCGGTTGTAGGCGGCCATGACCTCCGGCTGCAGGGCCTCGGTCAGGGAGATCACCGAGGTGTAGTGGCTGGCGAAGGTGGTCTTGATTTCGGCCGCCACGCGTTCGCGCAGCTTCTGGCTTTCGTCCGGACCGATCTTCTGCAGGAACGGAGTCAGCAGCCAGCCGCCGACGCCCCATGCCATGCCGAAGCCCCGATTGAACTCGGTCGGGCCGGTATTGAGACCACCGTAGATGTAGACTTGCTTGTGGGTGGTCGAGCCGTAGCGGCTGTAGGTCGTGGCCGTCTGGTTCAAGGCCGCCTCCATGGCGGTGAGGATCTGGCCGGCGAGTTTGCCACCGCCGATGGCGTCGAAGGCCAGGGTGGCCCCGGTGGCCACCAGGGCCGCGATCAGGTCGTCCATGAAGCTCGCTTTGGACGAGTCGCAGATGTGAACGGCGCCAACCTGACGGAGGATGGCCTCCTGTTCGGCGCTGCGAACGATGTTGACCAGGGGCACGCCGTCCTTGGCGCAGGCCTTGACCAGCATCTGGCCGAGGTTGGAGGCTGCGGCGGTGTGGACCAGGGCCTTGTGGCCTTCCAGCCGCATCGTGCCGATCATGCCCAGAGAGGTCAGGGGGTTGACGAAACAGGAGGCGCCCTCGGCCGGGGTGACGTCGTCGCCCAGCACCAGGCAGTCGGCGGCGCGCAGGGTGCGATGCTGCGCGTACATCGCCCCGCCCAGGATGGCGACGGTCTTGCCGAGCAGGGCCTGGGCGGCCGGCGAGTCGCCGGCCTTGACCACAACACCGGCCCCCTCATTGCCGACAGCGAGCGACTGGTCGATCCGTCCGGCCATGGCCCGCAGGAATGGCGCGGGCACCGCGGCGGTGACGACGACGTCCTCGCCTGTGCCTGACATGCTGGCGGTGGCGACGTCGGCCGCGCCCAGCAGCAGGCCGAGATCCGAGGGATTGATCGGGGAGGCTTCGACCCGCACGGTCACCTCGTCGGCGCCGGGTTCGCCCACGGAGACCCTCGCCAGCGACAGTTGGAGTTCGCCCCCCGAGGTGATCAGCGAGCGGAGTTGAAGGCTGGTTTCGGGCGTCTGGGCGGTCATTGGTCGTTTTCCCCGGGGGTTATTGTGGTCTCCCGTTCCTATGTGCCCTCTGGACCGCTCTGGCAATCGGCGGGCGTTTTGGCTTTCCGCGCCAGTCTTTGGAGGTTAACCTTCACTGGGCGAACGGCGGTGGTTCGCGAGAGATGGCGGGGGCTAGCTCAGGAGATAGCTGGAGACAGATGGGCGTTCTCAGGTTTCGCCTTCGTGACGCCACAGCCTCGGCCCACCGCCGCGTCGAGACGGCGATGGCGCTCGATGATCATTGCCGCGAGCCCGAGTCCTATCGCCAACTGCTGGCCCGACTATGGGGCCTCTACGAACCCCTTGAGGCCGCTCTGGCGCGGATCGACTGGCAAGGCGCGGCCATCGACTTTAGAGAACGCGCCAAACTCGGATGGCTGGAGGCCGACCTTATGGTTCTTGGCATGAACGCGGGGACCATCGCTGGGCTGCCTCGTGCCGCCGCTCTGCCGCGGGTGACCGACCGCCTGGACGCCATGGGGATGCTCTATGTCATGGAAGGCGCGTCGCTCGGTGGCCAAATCATCTCCCGCCGGCTAACCGCCGACCTTGGTGTCACCGCGGACCAGGGCGGCCGTTTCTTTTCCAGCTACGGCCGTCAGGTCGGCCCACGCTGGCGCGACTACCTGTTGGCGCTCGAGCGCTTCGCCGACGATCAGGCGGCGTCCGCGCGCATCGAGGCGTGTGCGCTGGCGACTTTCGAGAGTTTCCTGTCCTGGTTCGCCATCGGGTCTCGCCCGATCGGGATCGTCAGCGGGGCGCGGTCATGACCAATGACGTGGTGCCTTTCGGCAAGGCGGATGTCTCAAACTGCGAACACGAACAAATTCACATTCCGGGCTCGATCCAGCCCCATGGCTGTCTGCTGGCCCTGGAGCCGGGCGATCTGCGCATTCTCTATGCGGGCGGAGACACCCTCGGCCTTCTAGGGGTCGACCCGCGTTCTCTGCTTTGGGCGCCATTCAGCGAGAGGATCGGTCCGCGTCTGACGGCGCTGATCAATGGCACGGCCAACGAGGCGCCGGCCTCGCGACGACTGCTGTCTCTGGACATGGGTTTCGCGCCCGCGGGGGCAGATTGCGATGCCGTCCTTCACCGGGCGAACGGCTTGTTGATCCTGGAGCTCGAACCTCGAATTTCGTCGGAGGATCATCCCGTCGACACCTTTGGTCTCGTGCAGGACCTGGTTGGCGAAATCCAACGCGCCGGGTCGGTCGTCGACTTCAAGCAGGCGATCGTGGATGGCGTGCAACGGGTGTCCGGTTTCGACCGGGTGATGATGTACCGATTTCTGGCTGATGGCGCGGGATCCGTCGAAGCCGAGAGCCTTGTTACGGGTGTCGAGTCCTACCAGGGGCTGCGATATCCGGCTTCCGACATCCCAGCCCAGGCTCGGGCGCTGTATCTGCGCAACACCCTGCGGTTGATTCCCGACGCGCTTTACACGCCGGCGCCTTTGTACGCAGCTCCGGATGGGAGCGCCGACCAGCCGCTCGACCTCAGCGACAGCATGCTGCGCAGTGTCTCGCCGATCCATCTCGAATACCTGGCCAACATGGGCGTGGCCGCGTCGATGTCGATCTCGCTGGTGATCGAGGGGCGTTTGTGGGGACTCATCGCCTGTCACCATCGCACGCCACGATTTCTGCCCGCCCGGATACGCATGGCTTTGGACCTGTTTGGACACATGGCGTCGTTCCAGCTTGAAACCCGCCTCAACGCCACGTTTTTCGCCGAACGGATGAAGGGCAAGGGCACGCACGACGCGTTGGTCAAGGATCTCACCGGCGACGCTGACGTCCTGGAGAAGCTCCGCAACGCCCGGTCGACTCTGCTGGACTACTTGCCGGCGGGGGGCCTGGCGCTGTTCATCGACGGCCATTTCGACGCGGTTGGCGCCACGCCGCCGGAACGGCAGGTACGTGACCTTGTGCGGTGGCTCAATGAAACGGTCACCGATGGCCTGTTTCACACCGACAGGCTCGCCGACCCCTATCCGCCGGCCGAGGGTTTTCTGGAAACAGGGGCCGGTGTCTTGGCTTTATCCGTGTCCCGCTCTCCCCGCGACTACCTGATCTGGTTCCGTCCCGAAGTGATTCAAACAGTTCGATGGGCAGGGGATCCAGACAAGGCGCTCACCATGGACCCAAACAGCGGGACCCTGCGGTTGTCGCCACGGAAAAGTTTCGCCGACTGGCGCCAACAGGTGCGTCGGCAGGCCGAGCCCTGGCTGTCGGCCGACATCGCCATGGCCGAATCTTTGCGGGTCTCCCTGCTTGAAGTCGTGCTGAAGCATGTGGATCAGCTGGCGCGTGAACGCGAGCAGGCTCGCATCCGGCAGGATCGGCTGCTGGCCGAACTCGACCGCCGGATCATCCAGTGGGAAGAGACCGCCGGTCAGCTGCGGGTCGAAAGCGACCGAAGGGCCATCGTCGAGGCTGAGCTCTCACAGGTGTTGCGCCGAACGGTGATCGAGCAAGAGGCCGAGCGCCAGCGAATCGCCCGGGAGTTGCACGACAGCCTCGGCCAATATCTCACCGCCATGTCGCTGGATCTCGATGGGATCGCGCGTGATCGCACCGCCAGTTCCGCGGTCAAGGCCCGGGTCGAGCGGCTCAAGACCATGGCCGCGGACGCCGGACAGGAGGTCAACACCCTTGCCTGGGAGATTCGCCCCACCAGCTTGGATGACCTCGGGCTGCAGACCGCCGTGCAGCAGTTCGTCGAACAGTGGGCCGAACGATCGACCCTTCAGTTCGATCTGCATATGACTCTGGACAACCGGCGCCTGCCAGCGGCCGTCGAATCGGTGCTCTACCGCGTTCTTCAGGAGTCGATCCACAATGTCGTCAAGCACGCGGACGCAACCCGGGTCGGTGTCATACTGGAAGCCAGCGCCGCGGAAGTTCGGCTGATCGTCGAGGACAACGGCCGAGGGTTCTTGCCGGACGGCGACGGGGCCAGAGGTCCGTCATCCCGCCTTGGGCTGCTGGGCATGCGCGAGCGCATTGCCCTGGTGGGCGGCTCGCTTGAGATTGAATCGACTCAGGGAGAGGGCACCACCCTTCTTGTCCATGTGCCCGTTTAGGCCGCGGTCAGGCGCCGCTCTGGAAGGAGACTGGCCGTGACGTCCGGGTCGGGATTTCAGCCGGGGTCGCCCCTGCGTGTGTTTCTGGCCGACGATCACCCAATCGTGCTTGCCGGTGTCAAGGCCCTGGTTCTTGAGGATGACCGGTTCGCGGTGGTCGGCGAGGCCCAGGACGGGATGTCGACTCTGGAGCAGGTCCTGCGCCTTCAGCCCGATATCCTGATCCTCGACATTTCCATGCCAGGCATGAATGGGGTGGAGGTCGCCGAGGCCGTGTTGCGCGAACTGCCCACCTGCAAGATCCTTACGCTGACGGTGCATGAGGACCGCGGCTATCTGCGCCAACTGCTGCGGATGGGGGTGTCCGGCTATCTCCTCAAACGGTCGGCGTCCGAGGAACTGATTCGCGCGCTGACGGCGATTGCCTCGGGCGGCCTCTATCTGGATCCAGCCGTTGCCGAGATGGCCGTGGCGCAAAGCGCGCCGCGTCGCCTGGACGGTCCGATCGGGGTTGTGGAACTAAGCCAACGCGAAATGGACGTGCTCAAGCTGACGGCCTCGGGGCACAGCAACAAATCGGTGGCGGCGGAACTGGGCATCGGCGTCAAGAGCGCCGAAACCTACAAGGCCCGGGCGATGGAGAAACTCGGGTTCCGCACGCGGGTGGAGGTCGTCCGCTTCGCCATAAGCAAGGGCTGGCTCGCCGACTGATCGCTTTCGCGACGTTTGTCCGGGAATCTCCTGACAAGACAGGGGCTTTGCCCGGCTTTCCAAACGCTGCGGAAAGTAGTCCTGATCGCCGTACGCATTGCGGTGTCCAACCGAACCCGTCTTTTGGTCTGGCGGATATTCTTGGGACCAAAGGCCATTTGGGAACCAGAGCCTGTCCGGCGCGTTCTGGTGTGTTGTCGGGATTCCGTAGGGAACGAAGCACCGTGTTGATACAAATCATTCTGATCTCCAATGACCAAGACTACAGCTACGCCGTCCTGACGGATCTTTCGGCCATGGGACGCAAATTTTCTGTATCCGAGTTGGAGTGGAGCGAAAATCTCGCCTTCGATTTTGAAATCGCACTTGTCAATGGACAATACAAAACGCCAACGATCGTCATGCTGGATTTTGGACTGAAGCATCACCAGTATAAGATGGTAATCGACCGAATCCAGGCGGTCAAAGACGCTATGGCCATCGAATGCATTGCCCTCAGGCCGCCTGCCGATCCTGAGCTCTTTGCGAACCTGAGGGCTCATGGGCTGTCGATCTTCGACGGCGTGCCCACGTCGCCCGCCGTCGTGGCCGAGGCGATTCACTGACGGGTGTCCAAACAGATTCGCTGGCCCCGTTCGCGAGACGGGAGCGTAAGACCAGGAGCCTGCCCGTGCCCAAAGCCTTCGACAGCCCCCTGACCCTGCGCGGGCCACTGCGCGAACCGCGCCAGATGCTTGCGGATCAGGCCTATGGCGGCCACAGTTCTATCCACGACGACGCCATGGCGGAGAAGCTCGGCTTCCGGGCCGGACCGATCGAGGGACCGACGCACTTCAGCCTGTTCCCGCCGTTGCTGGAGACGTTCTGGGGACAGGCCTGGTTCGAGCGCGGTTGCCTTTCGGCGCACTACCAGACCATGGTCGTCGAGGGGGAGGCGACCCGCGCGTTCGCCGAGATTCCGCCACCGGGCGTTCACCGCACCAAGGTCTGGGCGGAGAAAGCCGACGGCACGCCGGTGCTGGAAGCCTCCGCGAGTCTCGGTCCGGACCACGGCCAGACCTTGCTTGAGACTCGCCTGGCCCGTCTGACGCCGCCTGAACGCCTGGTGATTTTGGCCGATCTTCATGTCGGGATGACCGGCGCGGCGGATGAGATCGTATGTATGGCGCCCGACCAGCACATGGGCGCTCTCTATCCCTTCTCGTTGATACAGAAACTCAGAGTCATTACCGAAAACTCGCCTTGGTACGCCGACGGTTCGGCCTCGCCATGGGGACGGCCAATCATACCTCTTGAGATGATCAGTGTGCTGGCGGAGTATTCGAGTCATGCCGCTGCTTTTCCGGTCAAAGGACCTGCGGTCGGTTTGTTCGCGGATCAGGAAATCCGCATGATCGACGGCCCTCTGTTCGTCGGGGAAACCTATTTGATCCGACGCGAGATCGCGGCCCTTTCGGAAAGCCGACGCACGGAGTCCTATTGGGTGCGCACACGCATCTTCGACGCCGCAGGTGAGACTCTCAAGGCGGAAATGCTTCTCAATCACGCCACCTTGAAGGAATCCTACAGCGGCCATGCCGAATCGGCCGGGCAGGCGTAAATTTCCCACACCTCAGCCGGATTTAATGAAATTTGATTTCGCGCAACCCCTGGCGTTTCGGGTCTGAAACAGACTACACGGCGTGTTTGAAAAACCTGTCGCCGCCCCTTCCGGGCAGGACGACTCACCAGGGAGTAAACGAAGGCGATGACTCGAACTCTGTACCTCTACGGCGCCTCGGCGCTGGCCTTGACGCTTGCCACGGGCGGCGCGGCTTGCGCCGCGACCGCGACGGCGGCCGCCGCGCCTGAATCCACGGTCGCCGAAGTGGTTGTGACCGGTTCCCACATTTCCGGCACGCCCAAGGACACCGCCATCCCGGTCCAGGTGCTGACCCAGGTCGAACTTCAGAAGCAGGGTTCGCCGACCGTGCTCGACCTGATCAAGACCCTGCCGATCGTCGGCTCGGTGCTCGGAGACTCCAACCAGTTCTCGACGGCGGCCCAGGGCAAGGCGGGCGCCGGCTCGATCAACCTTCGCGGCCTCGGCTCTCAGCGCACCCTGGTGCTGCTCAACGGCCGCCGGTTCCAGGGCGCCAGCATCTATGGCGCCGACACCAACCTGCTCCCCGGCGCGGCGATCGGGCGGGTGGAAATCTTGAAGGACGGCGCGGCGGCCACCTATGGCTCCGACGCCATCGGCGGCGTGGT
>CAIQDO010000021.1 GCA_903870555.1 uncultured Caulobacteraceae bacterium | reverse complement strand
CTTTCTTGAGGCCCTGGGCGGTTCGGCCAACATCGTCAGCGTCGACGCCTGCACCACCCGCCTGCGGCTGATCGTTCGCGACCAGACCGGGGCCGACGAGGCGCGGCTGCGGGCGCTGGGCGCGCGCGGCGTCGTTCGTCCCTCGCCGACGGTGCTGCAGGTGGTGATGGGGCCGGCGGCCGACCAGATCGCCGGCGAGATCCAGGCGGCGCTTGGCGCGCCTTCGACAGCGCCGTTGGAGTCGGCCCCCGCCGGAGCCCTGCTGGCGGCGCTCGGCGGTCGCCGCAATGTCGAAGCGGTCCGCGCCCTCGGCGGGCGACTGAGGATCGATGTGACCGATATTTCGGCGATCGACGAGGTCGCTCTCAGCGCCGCGGGTGGGCGGGGGTTGGCGCGGGTCGGCGAACGTCGTGTGCATGTCGTGTTCGGCCCGGACGCTGCGGCGGCCGGCGCGGAGCTCGCCCGATGACCGCGCCGCCGACCTTCCAGCCGTGGTTCCAGTTCTACGCCGTAATCGGCGCCGCCGCGGCGACCCTGATGGGCCTGCTGTTCGTTGCCGCCTCTCTCAACGCGGCCGCGGCGCTGGCCAAGGGACCGCACGGCTCCCGGCGGATCGCCGAGCAGGCCTTCCAGAACTATCTGGCGGTGCTGATGGTGGCCCTTCTGGCGCTTTTGCCCGACCTGACGGTCGTCACCTTCGGCCGGGTGACGCTTCTGACGACGGCGGCCTGGTCTGTCTGGGTTCTGGTGCGGCTTTGGCAGGCGGTGGCTGAGCCGTCCCAGCATGAGACGCGGGCGGCGGCGTTCCGCCAACACCTGTCGACGCTGATCGGCTTCGCCATGCTGATCTACGCGGCGAGCCGGATGGCGGCGGACGGCGCCGACGCCCGGGACTCCCTGGCGGCCGCCACCATCGTCCTGCTGTTCTCGGCCACGGAGAAGGCGTGGGGCCTGCTGATTCGGATCGCCGGGGCCGGGTCCGGCGGCTGAACGGGCGCGCCCGTCAGTCCATCTCGCGCAGGATGGCGACCATCGCCGCCACGGTCGCCTCGTCGGTGACGCGGATCGCCGAGAAGCCGCCGCCGTAGACCCTGTCGAGCGTCGCCGCGCGACGGGCGTCCGGCCAGGCGAACGGCGCGCCGCAGGAGCCGTGAACCTCGTGCACCCCGGTGCGGCGGATGACCTCGGCGAGGTTGCCGGGATTCAGGCCGGCGCCGGCCATCACGCTGATCCGACCCGCCGATTGCTCAACCAGACCGGCGATGACGTCGACGCCCTGCGGCGCCCCCGGCGCCCCGCCCGATGTCAGCACCCGCTCGAATCCCAGCACGATAGCGATATCGAGGGCGCGGCTCATGTCCGGGGCGGCGTCGAACACCCGGTGCAGGGTGGCGCCTCGGCCGTCGGCCTGTTCGATCAGGCGGCCGAGCACCTCCTCGTCCAGCTCGCCTCCGGGCCGGCAGGCGCCGAGCACCACGCCCGGCAGGCCGACCTCAAGGGCCGCGTCGATGTCGCCCCGCATCACGTCGATGTCACTCGGCGTAAGGACATAGTCGCCAGGGTTCGGGCGGATCATGGCGTAGGCCGGGCAGGACAGGGTCGCGGCCAGCCGCATCAGGCCCGGCGGCGGCGTCAGGCCGGCCAGGCCCAGGGCCGAACACAGTTCGATCCGGTCGGCCCCGGCGCGCACCGCCGCCAGGAGGCCCGCGGCGGAGTCGACGCAGACTTCCAGCGTGCGGCGCGTGAGCGAGTTCGGGGCAGTTTCATCATCGGCGATCGGCATTGGCGGGTTCCGGCAAGAGGGCCGCTCCTCTTGCCGCAATGGACGGCCGCCCGCCAGTTCAGACGAGGGGGCCGCCGCGTCCGCGGCGGTTGACCAGGCTGACCACCAGCATAACGACGAACACCAGCAGGGCGATCTTGGCGATCAGGGCGGCGACGCCGGCGAGGGCGAAGAAGCCGAGGGCGCCGGCGACGATGGCGAAGACGGCGAAGACGAGGGCCCAGCTCAGCATGATGGGGATTTCCTTCTGAGTTTCGACGTGGCGCGGCGGAGCGTCCGCTCATAGGCAACGGCCGGCCAACCCGGAGGTTCCTGAAGTCCGCCCGGCGGTTCCCCGGCGGTTGCGCCCGATCAATGGCAGGACGGCTCGATCCGTCTATGGTCGCCACGGTAAGCCTCCGCGTGCTGGAGGCAGGCGGAGCGAGGAACGTGGATTCGTGGAAAAATCGCTTCTCTATGTCAGCAAGAGCCTCATAGCGCCGGACCGGAAGGCTGAGGCGATGCGGGACATCGTCATGGTCGCCCAGTCGCGCAATATGAGCCTGGGCGTCACCGGCGCGCTGATCGCCACCGATTCCCACTTCGCCCAGCTTCTTGAAGGGACGCCCGAGGCCATCGAGGAGGTCATGGGCAGCATCTCGGAGGATCCTCGCCACACCGACGTCCAGGTGATCCAGGACTGCGCCATCGAGCGGCGGCGATTCCCCAAGTGGTCGATGGCCTATTCAGGACTGGCGACCTATGTCGCCCACTATGTCGAGCCGCTATTGTCGGACGCCAGCGTCGATCATTATCCCGACAATGCGAGGCAGCTGACCCGGCTGATGGACAAACTCGTCAACGGATAGTCAGGGTCAGGCCGCCCTCAGAACGGCCTCCACGGCGCCGACGATCATCCCCTCGTCGAAGGGCTTTTCGATGAAGTCGGCGGCGCCGATGCGGAGGGCCTGGGCCGCAAGATTGATATCGCCGTGGCCGGTCATCACGATCACCCGCAGATTGGCGCCCCGGGCCTTGAGGGCCGCCATCATTTCAAGGCCCGATAGGCCGGGCATGCGGATATCGGTGATGACGCAGTCGCGCGTCGATGCTGGCGGGGCGCCGAGGAAGGCTCCGGCCGAGGCGTAGGTTCTGACCTTGAAACCCGCGATCTCAAGCATGAACGCCAGGGAATCGCGGATCGCGTCATCGTCGTCGACTACGTGGACGATCGGCGTCGCGCGACCGCCGTCAGCGCAATCCGACCGATCAGGCCCGGCCTCGCGGCGGTCTATCGTGTTTGACAGCAAGGGGATCATCGACCGCGACCGATCAGTTGAGGTCGCGGCGCGACGAACAGTCCGCAGGTCGGCAAGGCTGATGGGCGACGGGCATGGGACGGTCCCTGAATGAACGAGACCGATGATAGCGCGGCGCCGGACGCCCTGGAATTGCGGATCGTTCCCTATGGGAAATCCCTGAGCGCGGCCCTTCAGGTCGGCGAGAATTTCGCCGGATTGAGGATCTTCGACTCCTGGGTGACGATCATTTCGACGATCCTGGGGATGTAGGCCAGCCACACGGGATCGGCGAACAGGGCCGCGCGGCGCCTCTGGCGGTCGGCCAGATCGTCATAGGCCCACAGGTG
Organism: uncultured Caulobacteraceae bacterium; assembly: GCA_903870555.1. Lineage (GTDB taxonomy): Bacteria > Pseudomonadota > Alphaproteobacteria > Caulobacterales > Caulobacteraceae > Acaudatibacter > Acaudatibacter boreus. The sequence continues at coordinate 1,468 of CAIQDO010000021.1, read as the reverse complement.
GATCACCTGGTTCACGTCGCCGGTCTCGCTGGCGTAGTAGCCCAGCAGCCGTCCGAGAATGCGGGTCTGGGTTTCCAGACCCTCGGCCTCGTACAGCTTCAGGTAGTTTCCGACCTGCCCAACCTTGAGGGTGTAGGTCCGCATTTCGACGATCATCAGGACATCCTCCGCCGCGCCGGCGCCGAGTCTGGCCGCGCCCGCCCTTACAGCCGGAAGTCATCGACGCCATCAAGAGCCTGTGCGAGTCTGACCCCGCGAGCCGGCGACGTTTCCGACCGGCGATGAGGGGAAACGATGATGCTCGACACCGTTCAGCTCGGCAGGAACAGTGGCCTGAAGGTGTCGCGCCTTTGCCTGGGCACGATGAATTTCGGCGAGCCGGGGCGAGGGCACCAGGGCGACTGGACGCTGGGACCCGACGACGCCCGGCCGCTGTTCAAGGCGGCCATCGAGCAGGGGGTGTTCTACTTCGACTGCGCCGACATCTATGGCGTCGGCGCCAGCGAGACGGTGGTCGGCGCCCTGCTGCGCGAGCTGCTGCCGCGCGACCAGTATGTCCTGGCCACCAAGATCTCCTATCCGATGGGCCGCAACCCCAACCAGGGCGGCCTGTCGCGCAAGCATGTGCTGGAGGGCGTGGACGCCAGCCTGCGGCGCCTGGGCGTCGACTACCTCGATCATCTGGTCATCCACCGCCACCCGCACGGCGTGCCGGGCTATGAGGGGACCCCGATCGAGGAGACGATGCAGGCGCTGCACGACGTGGTGAAGGCGGGCAAGGCGCTCTACCTCGGGGCCTCGTCGATGTTCGCCTGGCAGTTCGCCGAACTTCAGCTCACGGCCAAGCTGAACCGCTGGACCTCGTTCGTGTCGATGCAGAACCACTACAACCTCGTCTATCGCGAGGAGGAGCGGGAGATGATCCCCTATTGCCTCAAGAGCGGCGCGGCGATCACCCCCTGGTCGCCGCTGGCGCGAGGCATCCTCGCCGGCGCCTATCAAGGCGGCTTCGGCGGCGGCGCCACCGCCCGCTCCAAGGGCCGCGACCGCATCCGCACAGAAGGGCTGTACCAGGGCGAGGCGGTGTTCGACATCGCCGCCCGGGTGATCGAGACGGCGGAAAAATACGGCAAGACCCCCGCCCAGATCGCCCTGGCCTGGCTGCTGTCCAGACCCGGCGTCACCGCCCCGATCGTCGGCGTGTCCAAGGTCGAGCAACTCGACCAGCTGGTCGCGGCGACGAAGATCACGCTGGAGGCGGAGGATGTCGCCTATCTGGAGGCGCTCTATCAGCCGGTGCAGAACCTCCTGTCGATCGGGGGAAGCTGAGGGGCGTCCGCCAACAGCCTGTCGGTTCCCTCTTTGTTCCGGATCAACTAAGGTGGTCCTCATGGAAGAGGCGATCGTCCGCAAGATCATCCACGTCGACATGGACGCCTTCTACGCATCCGTGGAACAGCGCGACGAT
>CAIQDO010000020.1 GCA_903870555.1 uncultured Caulobacteraceae bacterium | reverse complement strand
TGAATCACGATAGCGCCCCCGTGAAAAGCCCCCTCGCACGGGAATTTGCCCCGCTTACCGCTCGTCGCTCTAGATTTTTGATTTCGCATCGTTTTTGCGGAAGACCGGTTCCCGCTTTTCCGCACGATGCTCTAGTCCCAGAGCCCGACGGGTCTTGATCGTTTCGGGTGCGGGGGAAGGTCACGCCGGCAGAGAACGAGGCGTTGGCGCGGTGCCTGCTCGACGGGTTCGGGATCTTCACCGTCGCCCGCACCGGCGTGGCCGGCGGGGGTGGACGCGCCGGTGGCGGCGCTGAGGGTGATCGTCCGGGAGGGGTGAAAGGCCTGTTCCGTTCTCTGCGGCGACACCCTAAGGTCACGAAACACGGGGAGCGCGACGGTGACAGGCCTGATCCAACTGATCTACTCGTCCCAGCCGTTCGGCTTCGACACCGCGATGTTGAATGGCATCCTGATCATCGCCCGCCGCAACAATCCGCGGGACGACATCACCGGCGCGCTGATCTGCCGACGGGACCTCTATCTGCAGCTGCTGGAGGGGCCGCGTGAGGCGGTGGAGGCGCGCTATCGCCGCATCGCCCGTGACGACCGTCACCTTGAGGTGGTTCAGCGCGTGTCGCGCCCGGTGACGGAGCGGCTGTTCCCGACCTGGGCCATGCGCGACGACCCCGCGCGGTCGTGGCTTTGGACGGCCAAGGAGGTCGACGACGGCGCCCTGGATCGCGCGACGCCGGAAGACTTCATCGCGGTCTTCGAGCGACTGGCAGGCGCTTTGGATTGAACCCGTTGGGCTGATCAGATCCAGCGCACCGCCGCGATCGGCGGCAGGTGGGCGTTGACGCAGGTCCAGCGGTCGCCCGCGTCGTCGCTGACCCATAGCGACCCGGTGGTGGAGCCGACCGCCAGCCGGTCGCCGGTGTCGTCGACATCCAGGGCGTGGCGCCAGACCAGGTCATAGCTTTCGTGATCCGGCAGGCCGGCGGTGAGGCGCTCGAAGCTGGCGCCGCCGTCGCGGGTGCGGGTGAGGATGAAGCGGCCGTCGACCGGATATCTCTGCTGATCGCTGGTGGCCGGCGCGAACCAGGCGGTGTCCGGATCGCGCGGGTGGACGGCGACGGCAAAGCCGAAGCTCGACGGAGCGATGGCGATCTCGCGCCAACTGAGCCCGGCGTCGACGGAGCGGAAGACCCCGTTGTGATGCTGGGTCCACAGCACGTCCGGCGCGGCGGCGCAGCGGACGATACGGTGAGGATCCTGCGTGGCCGGGTTCTCGCGCTCCTGCGGCGGCAGGTAGTCGGCCCACATGCCCGCGATCGAGACGCGCCAGGTCTCGCCGCCGTCGTCGCTGAGCCAGGCGCCGCCGCAGGAGACGCCGACGGCGACCTTGCGCCCGTCGCGCGGGTCGAAGCTGATCGAATGGACGCCCGGCTGGTCGAAGCCGCCGCCGAACCACTCGGCCCGCATCGGCTGGTCCCACAGGCCGCGATTGAGCGTCCAGCTCTCGCCCTTGTCGACGCTGCCGAACAGCCCGCCCGGGATGACCCCGGCCCACAGGCCGCCACCGGCCGTCGCCGCGGGGTCGGCTTCCAGGGTCCAGATCATCGACAGCGCCGGCGGCGGATCGGCATCTCGGCCAGGGCTCGGAACGCCGGCAAAGGACGGGACGGCCACCTCTCGCCAGGTGGCGCCGTCGTCGTCCGAGCGGTGCAGCTTGGCGCCGAAGTGGCCGAGGTCCAGGGCCGCGTAGATCGCGCCGTCGCGCGGATCGCGCAGCACCGCGGTGACCGGCTCGCCGAGGAACCATCGCCCGGTGATCTCCAGGGCAGCGCCCGCGCCGCGAAGTTCGAACAGGCCCTTGCGGGTCGCCACCAACAGTCTCTCGCTCATCGCCAGCCTCCCTCCGCCCGCGTCAGCCGCCCGACAGGGCCTGCATCACATAGATGTCGGCGCCCGGCGCCAGCACGAGGTCGAGCGCCGCCTGGCCGCGCACCAGCCGGCCGTCGACAAAGATCGCGACATGCTTGCGAAGGCGGCGATGGTCATCGAGCAGATAGGATTCGAGGTTGGGGTAGTCCCGGCCGATCACATCGATCACCTCGAGCAGGCGCGCCGCGTCGACCGCGACGGTCCGCGTCGGCGCCACATGACGCAACCGATCGGTGAAGGTGACTGTCGCCATCTCCGCCTCCCCTTGCAGCGCCTCCCCGCGCCAGACCCGGCGACTATCGCGCCGATCAGCGCGGCTGGCGACCCATGAGGTAGAACTCCTCGTTCGGACGCATGGAGGTCAGGTTGGCCATGCGGTTGCTGAGGGCGAAGAAGGCGGCGATGGCGCCGATGTCCCAGGCGTCCTCGTCGGTGAGGCCGTGCGCCCGCAGGGCGTCGAAGTCGGCGTCATCGAGCGTTGCGGCCGCCAGCGAGACCTTCAGGGCGAAGTCCAGCATCGCCGCCTGGCGGGGTGTGATGTCGGCCTTGCGGGGATTGACCGCCACCTGGTCGGCCAGCAACGGGTTCTTGGCCCGGATGCGCAGGATCGCCCCGTGGGCCACGACGCAATAGAGGCAGTCGTTGGCCGCCGAGGTGGCCACGACGATCATCTCCCGCTCGGCCTTGGTGATCCCGCCGTCCTTCTCCATCAGGGCGTCGTGGTAGTCGAAGAAGGCGCGCGCCTCGGCCGGTCGGTGGGCCAGGGTCAGGAAGACGTTGGGAATGAAGCCGATCTTCTCCTGCACGCCGAGCATCCGCGTCCGAAGGTCCTCGGGCAGGTCCATGACGTCGGGCACGGGGTAGCGGCTGATGGGGCGGTTGGTCATGCGGTTCTCGGCGGGAGTGGAGGGAGACGAGGGAGCATAGCCGGGCGCCTCCGCCGCGTCAGCCGCCGGTGATATCGACGACGATGGTCACCGTCTTGCCACGGGACAGCGGCTCCCAGCCGGCGGCGATGGCGGAGGTTATGGCCTTGGCCACCAGCGCCGGGGCGATCTGCGCCGGTTTCAGCTGCGGCGCGCCGAACCGGGGCTGAGAGCCCGCCGGGAAGTCCAGCACCGCTTCGCGCTGCCCCTCGGCGTGACGCACGGCCAGCGCCATGCCGTGCGGCTTCTCGGCGTCGCTGGACCAGCCCGGCAGGCGATGAAGCCGCCAGAGATAGGAGTCTCCGCCGACGTCGATCTCGAATTCGGGGCCTTGTTTGGTTCGCGCCATCGGCGAGTGTTAGCTCGGCGGGCGCCCGGGGGCTACCCGGCGTCTCCGTCC
>CAIQDO010000019.1 GCA_903870555.1 uncultured Caulobacteraceae bacterium | reverse complement strand
GTGCCGGCGACCTTCGAGATCCTCACCCTGACCGGCTGGGCGCCGCATGCCGATCAGCCGAAGCCTTTGCGGCCGGGCTCGGCCAAGGCGCGGCTGGCCGACGCGCTGGGCGTGGTCGAGCACAAGGCCGGGGACCGGGCGGGGGGCTGAGGCCTGTCCGGAAATTCCGCTCGCCCCCCAATCCGGACAGGCCGCGCCCTGCCCGTGCATCGATCGCTCGGCCGACGCTAGAACGCCAGCCGACCTTTCAGGTCGTCGAACGGGATCATGACGGCCTCCTGATAGGCGGGGCGCGCCTTCAGCCGGTCGTACCAGGCCTCGACCCGCGGCAGCGCCGGCCGTTCGATCTCCAGTTCGAAGTAGCGGTAGAGGGTCGCACCCAGGGGGATGTCCCCAATGGTGAAACGCTCGCCGGCCAACCAGGGTCGGTCCGCAAACACACCCTCGACCATCAACATTAGCTCGGAACAGCGCGCGAGGCTCCGGTCGATGTCCCGCCAGTCGCGGCTTGCGTCTGGGGTTCGATAAAACCCCCAGAATACGCCAGTCAGAAACGCGGGCTGCCAGAGAGTCTGAGACCAGTCCATCCAGCGGTCGAAAACCGACCGTTCGCCAGGATCGTCCGGCCACCAGGTCGAACCGCCGTATTTCGCCGCCAGATAGCGCAGTATCGTGTGCGACTCCCAGATTGGAACCCCGTCGTCCTCGACCACCGGCACAAGGCGGTTGGGGTTCAATGCGGCGAAGTCCGGATCGGCCAGCCGGCCGAACGGTCCGCCCGCGGGGATGTGATCGTGCGGAAGATCGAGCCCCCTCATCAGCCACATCACCTTCTGGACATTCTGCGAGTTGCGGCGACCCCAGACCTTCAGCATCCTTGCAGCTTCGAACCCGCCAGCTGACTGGTCAATGGGTCATTCGAGCTTGAGGCGACAGGCATGCATGACGATGAGGTGGGCACGGACGCATCCCTGGTGCGCCGCCTTGGCGTCGCTCAGTTTCGCCATTGGGCCGACCTCGACATCGAACCGGTCCTGTCGGACGGGACGGACCACGCGATGTATCGGCTCGGCCGCGACCTGGCGGCGCGGTTGCCACGCCGCCCCAGAGCAGCGATGGCCGTCGACGAAGCGACCTGGATTCGGGGCCGCGCCTGGGCGTTGGCGATCGCCGTCGTCAACCTGTCTTACTACAGGACCCGAAGTGGTCGGCTTGCCGAACAGGGGAGACACGTCATCGCGGCCGTCCTTGCCGATCACGCGTCGAAGCCGATGTCGGCATGACGCGGTCGGCTGACGGGTAAGCCGCGCGCTCGGGCCGCCCGAACCGCCTCGGCTGGAGGAGATACCGCGACCAAGCCTAGAATCCCGTGAACAGCCGGTCTAGAGCGCGGCGAATATCGTCCTCGCACTCCGTCAAATTACCCACTGGCCCAGAGAGAGACGCCACCCGCACTGACCCCATTTCCGTCAGTGCGACAACGAGCGACTGGCCTTCCACGGTCACGGCGATTTCGACAGATGTCGCGCGTTTGTCATTGACCAGCGGCGCCACCAAAACCGTGTCCAAGGCAATGTAATGGGACTGGATCGCCACAACAAAGGGGGCGAAAGGTCGGGACGACTCGGACGGATTTCTGAAGATATCGAACTGGCGCACTTACCAGCGTCGCAGATCTTCACCAAAAAGGCCGCGCTCCGCGACCCGCGCATTGTGAAGCGAAATCGCCTCGGCGTTGTCCAGCGCCCATTGTCTGGCGCGAGCCTCGGCCGCGTTCGGATTGGCAAGCTGGCGCAGGTGGCCGGCCTCGACGCCGAGCGGACCGCCACGACCTGCGGTCGCAAGGGCGATGCGCAGGCCCATCTCTACGGCATCGCTGAGCGCAACGCCCGCCTCGCGCGCCTGGGCGGCAAGCTCGATGTCAATCTCGACGCGCATTTCTATCTTGCCCATCGTCAGACTTTACGCCCGCACGCGACTTCGCGCCAGCGGGCAAGGAAGCCGCCGGCGACCTTCGAGATCCTTAGCCTGACCGGCTGGGCGCCGCACGCAGACAAAACCAAGCCCATACGGCCGGTGTCTGGCAAGGCGTTTCAGCTACGACTACGGCCTCGGCCGGAGCGCGCGCACGGCGGCGCGCAGCAGGGCGACGGTCTCAAGGCCGGCGTCGCTGTCGTGCGACTGACGCCATGCACTCTGGATGGCCACCACCACCTGCTCCGCCGTGTTGATGTAGATGACCTGACCATAGGCGCCGTTCGCC
>CAIQDO010000018.1 GCA_903870555.1 uncultured Caulobacteraceae bacterium | reverse complement strand
GGGTTGCGTTGCACCCCCGTCCGGGGTGTTGACGACCTTCTAGGGGGACAGGCTGGAGGACGATATTTGGCAAAACTACGATCGTAGTTTCACGATAGTGTCCGCGACGGGCGCAGGCTGCCGAAGTCGAGGCGCGCTGTCTCCGGGGCCGCTCAGAGCCAATCCCGATCAGGCGCCAGAGAGCATGACATGATGACAAGCGGCCAGATCGTGATCCTGAACGGCGCCCCACGGTCGGGCAAGTCAAGCATCGTCCGGGCGATTCAATCGAGCGCCGACGTCCCCTGGATGAATCTCGGGGGCGACACCTCGCTGTCCAGCAACGAAGACTGCGCCGCCAGGATCCTGCAACGTCTCGGCGCTGATGGATTGCTTGGCGAGGCCTTTGCAAGGTTGGCGATGTCCGCACCGGGGTAGGTGGCCGCTTCACCTTGGCTCCGTCGACAGCGCGCCGTCCGCGGGTCAGCCGAACTTGCCGGCCAGGTAGTTCTGGGTCCGAAGCTGTAGGGGGGCCTGGAAGATCTGGGCTGTCGAACCGACCTCGACCATCTCGCCCAGGTAGAAGAAGGCCACCTGATCGGCGCAACGCGCGGCCTGCTGCATATTATGAGTCACCAGGACAATGGCCAGGCGCTGTTTGAGGTCGATGATAAGAGCTTCGACGGCTTCGGCGTTTGCAGGGTCAAGCGCGCCCGCGGGTTCGTCGAGCAGCAAAACTTCAGGCGCCGTCCCAAGCGCCCTGGCTATGCACAGGCGTTGTTGTTGCCCTCCGGACAAGCCGCTCGCGGGCTCGGAAAGCCGGTCCTTCACCTCGGCCCACAAGGCGGCGCGGGTCAGCAACGCTTCCACCCGCTCATCGGCTTCGGCGTGCGACAGCGTTTCACACACCCGCGCGCCAAAGACGGCGTTGTCGTAGATCGACATCGGAAACACGCTCGCGGCCTGGAACACCATGCCGACCCGGCTGCGAAGCCTGCCCAGGTTGACGTCCGGTCCAAGAATGTCCGCGCCGTCCAGGCGCACGTCTCCGGTGGCGCGCTGACGAGGATACTCTTCGTAAATCCGGTTCAGCACACGCAACAATGTCGACTTTCCACACCCTGAAGGCCCGATGACGCCCGTCACCCTTCGGTCGGGGATATCGAGCGAGACCGACTTCAGCGCCCGCGTTTCGCCGTAGAAGAAGTCAAGATTGTTGATGGTAATCTTGCTTTGGTTTTCACGACCATCGGCGACGGTATTTTCCGAAGTGGACATTCGCGCTTCACCAGCTCTTGAGCCGGCGCAGCCGTGGCGTTTTCTTGTGTTGAATGCCGTCCATACGCTTGAGCAGCCCCTGTAGCTGATCGATCGCCTCAAGCAGATAAGGCCCCTTGTTCAGCATCACGCACTCAGCGCGGGCGGCCATGGCGGCGTCCGTCATTTCTCCCCGCGACGGCGTACCCGTCGTCACCAGGTTTTCGAGCACCTGAGTGGCCCAGATCACCGGAATATCGGCCGCTTCGCCCAGCCAGAGAATCTCCTCCTGAATTTCCGCGGTCCGGGCGAAACCGATCTCGACGGCCAGGTCGCCGCGCGCGATCATGATGGCGGTCGGCTGGCGCCTCGCCGCCTGGGCGATGATCGCGGGCAGATTGGTCACGGCCCGGGCGGTCTCGATTTTCAGGATCAAGGCCATGGCGCGCCAGTTTACCGGACGATGCACGGCCAGAGCATCCTGCAACATGACGACGTCGGCGGCGCTTTGAACAAAGGAGAACTCGACGCCGTCGGCATTGGCCGCGACAAAGGCCAGGTCGGCGCGGTCCTTCGCCGTAAGGGCGTCGATCTTCAGGTCGCAGTCGGGAAAGTTCAGCCCCTTTTCGGGCTTGAGCCGCATGCCCTTCTCCGCGACGGCCGTGACACGGATGAGGAGACCCCATGTCGCGATGCCTTCGACCCTGGCCTCCAGCCTGCCATCGTTGATGAAGACGCGATCACCGATCTTCGCCGAGGTGAGGGCCTCGGGCAGGGTGCATTCGACGACGAAGCCTCCGTCGCCGGAGTCCGCCGCATCGAGTTCGGCCAGCCGTGTGATCGCGATGAGGTCATCCTTGTGGACGCGCTTGCCCCCCTTTGGCGCGTGCACCGCGCCCGTGCGAATCTTGGGGCCGGCCAGGTCCATGAAGATTTTCATACGGTGACCGGTGGCGGTCTCCGCCGCGCGCAGGTGACCGATCATCCGCCCCCAGGCGTCGGCGTCATCATGCGCGCAGTTGATGCGCACGGCCTCGACCCCCCGCGTCGCCAAGGCCAACATGAAGTCCGGCGTGTCCGCGGCTTCGGGAGGGCAGGTGACGAGCAGCGCGACCGGCGCCGACGCCGCCGTGTTGCCGAACAGCTCACGGCTGTGTGACGCGAGTCTGGCCTCACCGGCGAAGAACGCTCGGGCCGATGACCCGGTCTCCACCTTGCGCCCGAGGAGCGCTGAAAGCGCGTTGCTGACGGCGACCAGAGTGGGCAGGACCCGCCCTTCCAGCCGGCCCATGGATGAGAGTCCCAGCGCCGCGAGCGACCGCTGCAAAGGTCGCAGGTCGCGACGGCGCAGCGCGAGATAGTGGGCCAGATTCAATCCGCTGTCCGCGAAGGCGGCGCGATCTCCCTCGCCGGTCCAGGCGTCGGCCTGAGCCTTCCCTTCGACGCTGACCGCCGCGATCAGGTCTTCGATCTTCGCGTGAAGCGTCGCGACGTGCGCAGGCATTGGAGGCTCCTTGGGCGGCTCATTCGGTCATGCCGGGAACAAAGGCTCAATTCACGTCCGGCCGCCGATCAAACAGTGCGGCCGGCGCGCGGAGGTTCCCCCGGTTCGCGGAAAGCGCCGCGCCGCATCGGTATCGATATTCCGTACACATCCTATTGCCCTCGCCCCGCGCCGGCGCCAGCTTGCCGTCATGAAGCCCCTCCCGGATCCTGCCGCGGTCGACGCCTATATCGCCGCCTTTCCGGCCGACGTCCGACAGGCACTGAACGACATCCGCGAAACGATCCGGCGGGCGGCGCCGACAGCGAGCGAACGGATTAGCTACGGCATGCCGACCTTCGTCCTGGACAAGGTCATCGTTCACTTCGGCGCCTTCAAGGGGCACATCGGCCTCTACCCGCCCGTTAGGGAGCCGGAGCTACAAGGCCGGAGTCTTCCTTATCGGGGCGAGACGGGAAACCTGAGGTTCCCGCTGGATCAGCCCATTCCGCACGACCTGATTGCCGATATCGTCAGGGCCAGGGTCGAGGCCCTGCGCCAGCCGTCGGACCGGATCGAGATCCGCGACGCGGCGCGCGGCGACGCCCCGGACCTCG
>CAIQDO010000017.1 GCA_903870555.1 uncultured Caulobacteraceae bacterium | reverse complement strand
TGGGGGCTTTGCGTATAGGCGATCAACATCAGCGCCGCCAAAACGGCGCTGAGAATCATCGTGTTGCGAAAATTCGAGAGTAGTCCGGCCATTGTGTGTCTCCCCGCGGCGATCCCGCCCAATGGCCCGTGGAATAGCCTCATTCGGCGGGCGGGAAAAGGCGCCGGCGCCGATGGTCAGACGGCGATCAGCCCCACGGCAAAACGACGTCCCTCGGAAATGAGGACGCTGTAGGTGCGCGCGGCGCTTTGGGTCGCCATAAATTCCAGACCCAGGCCAGCCCGCCTGATCGCTTCTCGCACCTCGCGCGACGGCAGGCCCTGTGTGGCGCCCGTGCCCAGCAGCACGAATTCCGAAACGGCCGGGCCGGCGGCGATCACATCGGCGAAATCCTCCGGCGTCACATCCTCCAGACTGCGTGGCCGCCATGGCGCAGGCACATCATCGAGCATCAGCAGCGAACCTGGCCGCCATCGGCCAGAAACGCGAAAGCCGCCAGCGCCTAGGGTTTCTATCGCGGGTGGCTGCCTCATTTCGATGTCAGGGGCGCGCGGGTTGAGGCGCGATCGGCTTGGCCGGTTCATCGTCCGACTTCATCCCCCATAGAAGGATGATCGGCGACGCAACATAGATCGACGAATAGGTGCCGATGACGATCCCGAACAAAAGGACGATCGACAAGGGACGTAGCGACTCACCGCCAAACACCGCGAGGCCCGAGAGCGCCAGAAGTGCGGTCAGGCCGGTAATCACCGTGCGCGACAGGGTCTCATTGACCGATTGGTCGATCAGCTCACGCAGCGGCATGCGCTTGTATTTACGTCGATTTTCTCGAAGCCGGTCGAACACGACCACCGTGTCGTTCATTGAATAGCCGATGATCGTCAGCAGGGCGGCGATGATGTTCAGGCTGAATTCCAATCGCAGCAGCAGCACCAACCCGAATGTCAAAGTGACGTCGTGAAACAGCGCCACCACGGCGCCAAGGCCGAACTGAAGTTCGAACCGGAACCAGATGTAGAGCAGCATCAGGCCGATGGCCGTCAACAGGGCCGCGACGCCGCTGATCTTCAACTCGTCGGACACTTCTGGCCCAACGACGTCGGTGCGCGAATAGGTCACCTCACCAAGAGCCTGACTGATCACCGACTTAACGCGAGTCACCACCTGGCCCGGGTCCGCGCCGGCTGGCGTCTGAAAACGAACCACAGCGTCATTGGGGTGACCAAAGGCCTGAACCTGAACATCGCCGATCTTCATGCCCGTGAGCACGGTACGCACCCTGGCCAGATCGACCGCCTTGGCGCCCGTGTTCAGTTCGAGAACAGTGCCGCCCTTGAAGTCGATGCCGAGGTTCAGGCCAGGGTAGAAGAACCCGACCACCGTGGCGATAACGGCCACGATCGACAGGGTTGCCGCCAGGCGGGCGAAGGAAACGAATTTGAAGTGCGTCTTCTGGGGAAGAAGCTTGATGAGAGGCCACATGCTTCGCAATCCCTAGATGATCGGCAGTTTCTTGGGGTGGAACGCCCGGAACCACCATCCGATAAGCACCTGGGTGATCAGAACCGCAGTGAACACCGAGATGATGACGCCGATAAAGAGCGTCCAGGCGAACCCCTTCACGGGCCCCGAGCCGAACTGGAACATGATGATCGCCGCAACGAGCGTGGTGACGTTGGCGTCGATGATGGTTGTGAGCGCTCGGGTGAACCCATGGTCGGCGGCGCTCATCGGCGGTCGTCCGGCCCTGACTTCATCGCGCATCCGTTC
>CAIQDO010000016.1 GCA_903870555.1 uncultured Caulobacteraceae bacterium | reverse complement strand
CGGTCTACGTCTCGCGCATCCGCAACGACAAGACCGTCGAGCATGGCCTGTCGATGTGGGTGGTGTCCGACAATCTGCGCAAGGGCGCGGCGCTGAACGCCGTGCAGATCGCCCAACTGCTTGCCGAGCGCGGCCTGATCGGACCCAAGGTTCTGGCGTGACGTCAGGGAGGACCGAGGGGGGCTCCGCCCCCTCCTCCCGTCCGGCGCTCGTCGCCTCGATCGTCAACAACCTGCTGTGGGGCGGCGCGCCTCTGCTGTTCATGGCGCTGGGCCGGGCGGGGGCAAACTCCTGGGAGATCGTCGCCCAGCGGGCCATGTGGTCGGCCCCCTGGGCGCTGCTGCTGGTGCTGTTGGCGGGGCAGGGCGGGCAGGTTCTGCGCGCCTTCCGCCAGCCCCGCACCCTTGGCCTGTTGCTGCTGTCGGCGGTTTGCATCGCCTCCGGCTGGGCGGTCTACGTTTGGGCGGTCAATCACGGCCGCAATCTGGAATCGAGCCTCGGCTACTACATCAACCCGCTGATGAACATGGCCGCCGGGGCGGTGCTGTTCCGCGAGCGGATCGACAAGGTCGGCCTGGCCGCTATCGCCCTGGCGGTGATCGGGGTGGCGGTCCAGACGGTGGCGCTCGGACACCTTCCGGTGATCTCCCTGGTGCTGGCCACCACTTTCTGGATCTACGGCCTGATCCGTCGCCAGGTGGGCGTCGACGCCCAGGCCGGCCTGCTCATCGAGTGCCTGTTCATGGCCGGCCCAGGGGTCGTCGCGGTGATCTGGCTGAACCACAACGGACAAGCGATGTTTGGGCGCCAACTCGCACCATCGCTACTGATGACCCTGGTCGGACCGGTGACGGTGTTCCCGCTCGCGCTGTTCGCCTGGGCGGCCAGGCGTCTGAGCTTCGCCACCATGGGCTTCCTGCAGTTCCTCAGCCCCACGGTCGGCTTCGCCATTGGCTTGTGGGTCGGCGAGCCTCTGACGCCGCTGCGCCTGTTGAGCTTCGTGTTCATCTGGGCCGGGGCGGCGATGTTCGCCTATGGCGCCTGGCGGGCCTCGCGCCGCAATCAGATCGCCGCGTAGGCGGCTTCGATCATCCGCCTCGCCCGGCCGTCGCCGATCAGCTCGGCCGACTGCCGGTTCATCACATAGGCTCCAGAGATCCCACGATCCGGATCGGCGAAGGCGCAGCTGCCGCCCCATCCTGAATGGCCGAAGGTCTCCGCCCCCGGGCCATAGAGCCCCAGGCCCTGGTTGCGCATGAACCCGGCGCCCCAGGAGATCACATAGGGCAGCACCAGGTCCTGGCCGACGATCCTCTGCCGCGCCGCCTCCGCCGCCAGTCCGGCAGGCAGCAGCCTGTGGCCGTCCAGTACGCCGTCGCAGGCCAGGATCGCCATCATTCGCGCCAGGGCCGGGGCCGTGGCGTGGCCGTTGGCCGAAGGGATCTCCGCCCGCCGGTACGTCGCCTGGTCGACCCCGCCGGGCGAGGACCATTTGGTCAGGAACGCCAGGCGCTTGGGCTCGGTGATCTCGCCCAGGTCGGGCAGGGCCGGGGGGCGGCGCATCTCGGAGCAGCGGCCGTGCTCGCGGTCTGGAAGGCCGATCCACAGGTCCAGGCCGCGCGGTCCGGCGAGGTCCTCGCGCAGCGCAGTCCCCATCGTCCGGCCGTCGGCCAGGCGGAAGATCTCGCCGGCCGTGTAGCCAAAGGTCACCGGGTGGTAGCCGCTGGCGGTCCCTGGCGGCCACAGCGGCGCCATGGCCGCGAGACGGGCGCAGATCCCGTCCCAGTCCATCCAGTCGACCGGCGCCATCGGCCCCTCCAGGCCGCACAGCCCGTCCTGGTGCGACATCACCTGTTCGACCGTCACCTCGCCCTTGCCGGCGGCGCCGAAGGCCGGCCACAGGTCGGCGACACGGGTGTCGTAGGAGAGCTTTCCCTGTCCTACGACCCGAGCGATCAGCAGGCTGGCCACCGCCTTGGTGGTGGAGAACAGCGGTGTGAGGGTGTCGGGGCCGAAGGGGATCGTTTGGGCGCGATCGGCGAACCCGCCCATCAGGTCGACGACGATGTCGCCGTCCACGGCCAGGGCGAAGCGGGCGCCCAGCTCCAGGTCCTCGGCGAAATTGGCGGCGAAGGCCTCGCGCACCGGGGCGAAGCGGGGCGGGCAAAATCCGGTGATGTCGCTCATCTGAAGGCCTCCAGGCTGATGTCCGCGCCCCCCCGCAACACCTGCGAGGCCACGTCGCTGACCGCCGTCTCCAGGGCGTCGGCCGGGGCCGCGCCGCCGAGCAGGGCGGCGGCGAACAGGCAGGTCAGCAGGTCGCCGGTCCCATTGGGGGCGAAAGGCGCGCGGATGTGGCACGCCAGCCACGCCTCCCGCTCATCGGCCCACAGCACCCCGATCGACCGGCCCACGGGAACCGACGACACCAGCACCGCCCGGCCGAGGTCTCGCGCCGCCGCCAGGGCGTCGCCCGGGCCGGCCACCACCCGGCCGGTCAGCCTGCCGAGCTCCCAGGCGTTGGGCGTGATCAGGTCGGCGCGAGAAACCAGCTCCGCGGCGATGGCCGCGGCGACCGGTCCCTTGACGTAGAGACCCTTGCCGTCATCGCCCATGATCGGATCGACCACGATCAGCACATTGGGATTGGCCGCGCGCACGGCGTCGATGGTCCGCGCCGCGGCCGCCACCTGGGCCGGGTCGGCGAAGTAGCCGGTGATCACCGCCTCCAGGTCGGCGAAGGCGCCGGTGGCGGCCACGCCCTCCAGCATGCCCTCGAAGATCTCGATCGCCACCGTCCCGCCGCCGGGCGGCCCCAGACCGGGATGCCGGCCGAACAGCACCGTCGGCACGAGGATGGCCTCGATCTCCAGCGCCGCCAGGGCGGCGGACTGAGCCCCGCCGCCAACCGCGCTTGCCGCCACAAAGCTCGACAGTATCAGGACACCGGCCATGGGGCTGATCTTGTCACCCAGGCTGGCGGCAGGCGCCAGCCCTCACGGCTTCAGGGCCCGCGTGGCCATGCATGTCGGAAACAGGGTTGAACGCCCCGTCGACGGCGGACCCCGATCGGTGTCCTCGAAGAAATGTGTCAGGACGAAGCCGGCAGCCAGTTGACCGCCGATCTGGCTTTCCAGCGTGTGACTGAATTCCACAGTGTGATCTCGGGCGATCAGGGTCGCCAGATCGTCCGGCGACCGATCCGCCACGTCGGCGTAGGGCAGTGTGTTGCGGGCGATCAACTCGCCGCGTTCCTCAGCCTCGGTGTCGAACACATAAACCATCGGGTTCATGAACCCGGCCAGCAGGGCGCCGCCTGGTCTGAGCACCCGGAAGCATTCGCGCCAGACCGGCTCGATCTCCGGGGCGTAGGTATTGGACACCGGGTGGAAGATCAGGTCGAAGGCGCCGTCTTCGAATGACGACAGGTCGTGCATGAACCCCTGTATCAGGGTCAGGG
>CAIQDO010000015.1 GCA_903870555.1 uncultured Caulobacteraceae bacterium | reverse complement strand
GTGCGCCCGCCGCGCGAGCGCGGAATGACATGGTCGAAGGTCAGGTCCTCGCCCCGGCCGCAATACTGGCAGGCGAAGGAATCGCGCAGGAACAGGTTGAAGCGCGTGAAGGCCGGCGGCCGGTCCTGGGCGACGTAGCTCTTGAGCGACACGACGCTTGGCAGGCGCATCTCGAAGGTGGGGGAATGAATCAGGGTATCGTAGGTCGACACCACCTCGACGCGGTCGAGGAACACCGCCTTGATGGTCTCCTGCCAGGACCAAAGCGACAGCGGATAGTAGGACAGCGGCCTGAAATCGGCGTTCAGCACCAGGGCCGGGCAGCCCGACGGGGGACGGCTGATCACCTTCACGACGGCGACCGCCGCGAAGTCAGAAGATGGTCATGGGTCTGACGGGTAAAACTGAAGACCGGGCCTCCTTCTTGGGCCGATCCGCGAATCGGCCACGCGACTGAGATTGCCCTGATCATAGGAGAGGTTTGGCGACAGCTCCAAGACACCGGAGCCGATCGGACGGCGATTCGCCGACCTTTTTTGGAAAGACGCGGCCTGGGCGGGCGGCGGCGGCCAGCGGCCGGGCGTTCGGACGAGGGATCGTCCCGCCGGGCAGGCTGGCCGCCATGGACCCCCGCTGTGTGTCAGGCGCCGGCGAAAACGGTGGCGCCGGCGATCAGGGCGCCCATGGAGATGATCACCAGGGCGATGGCGCGATCGAACAGACGCTCGAAGGCGGAGAATTTGGCTTGCGACATGGTATGAACCTTTCTTTGGATGGAGCCTGGCGCTTGACGCCGGGCCGTCCGATCTGGACAGTGCTTAGATAACAGCTATCTGAACGGCGTCAAGATGATCTTTACGCTGTTTGGATATAGAATTAGGGATAGGCCCATGAGCGAAACTGGAAGCGCCGAAACCCCGACCGCGGCGCGCCCCTATCACCACGGCGACCTGTCACGGGCCCTGGTGGCCGCCGGCCGGCGGATCCTGGAAGCCGACGGACCGGCGGCGCTGTCGCTGCGGGCGGTGGCGCGGGAGGCCGGAGTCAGTCCGGCGGCGCCCTATCATCACTTCAAGGACAAGGTGGAGCTGCTCGACGCCGTGGCCGAGGAAGGCTGGCACGAGCTGGGCGAGGCGATCGCCAAGGGCCGGGCCGCCGCCCCCACCCCGCGCTCGGTGATGTCGGAGATCGGCGTCGCCTATGTCCGCTTCGCGCGGGAGAACCCGGCGCTGTACCGGCTGATGTACCACGCCGCCTGCGACCGGGCGATGATGCCCGACCACGCCAAGGACGACAACAGCGCCTGGCGCCATGTCGAGGAGGCGCTGATCGAGGCCGGCGCCGACCCCGCGGACGAACAGGAGATGAAGCTCGCCCAGATCGCCGCCTGGTGCACCGTTCACGGCGTGGCGGAGATGGCCGGCTTCAAGGAGTTCGAGCCCCTGCGCGAGGCGATGGGCGGGGAAGAGCCGTTCGTCCGAGCCCTGATCAACCACGTCGGGATCTTCGCCCGCCGGACCCGGGCGCATCACGACTAGGGCGGTCCGAGCGCCCGAACCATGGCGGCGTTCGTCACCCGCTTCGCCCCGTCGCCGACGGGCTGGCTGCATCGCGGCCACGCCTTCTCGGCCCTGACCGGCTGGGCGGCGGCGCGCGAGGCCGGCGGCCGGTTCCTGCTGCGGCTGGAGGACATCGACACGGCGCGCTGTCGCCCCGAGTTCTCCGACGGGATTTTCGAGGATCTGGCCTGGCTGGGCGTGACCTGGGAGACGCCGGTGCCGCGCCAATCGACACGCGGCGCCGCCTATGTGGCGGCGATCGACGCCCTGAGGTCGCGCGGCCTGCTCTACCGGTGCTTCCGCACCCGGAAGGAGACCATGGCCGACATTGGCCGGGCGCCGCACGGCGCCGCCGCGCCGGTCACGCCCGGGCCGCTGCCCGCGGCGGAGGAGTCCGAGCGTCTGGCGCGGGGCGATCCCTGGGCCTGGCGGCTGTCGCTGGACGCCTCGCGCCAGAGCCTCGGCGGGTTCGAGGCCCTGTGTTTCGTTGAGGAAGGGGAAGGGCCGCGGGGCGAGCGCGGCGCGATCGCCGCGCGACCGGGCACAGCCGGAGACGTGGTGCTGGCGCGCAAGGACCTGGGCGTCAGCTATCACCTGGCGGCGGTGGTCGACGACGCGCACCAGGGCGTCACCCATGTGATTCGCGGCCGGGACCTGTTGGAGGCCGCCCATATCCAATGCCTGCTGCAGGCGCTGCTAGGCCTGCCCACCCCGATCTATCGCCACCACCCGCTGATCCTGCGCCCCGACGGCAAGCGCTTCGCCAAGCGGGACACGGCCGAGACGCTCCGCGAGTTGCGCGCGCAAGGAGTCCCGGCGGCGGCTTTGCGGGCGGAATTGGGATTCCGGTGAAGCGGCCCGCGACGCTTGACGTCAGATGCCGCCGCCGGCGTCGAAGGTTTCCTGGCGGGCCTTGGCCTGGGTGATGGTGCTGCCGGGCGGCACGTCGGAGGTCACCCAGACGCTGCCGGCGATGGTCGAGCCCTGGCCGACGGTGATGCGGCCGAGAATGGTGGCGCCGGCATAGACCACCACGTCGTCGCCGAGGATCGGGTGGCGGGGATAGGCCTTGGCCAGGGTCCCGTCGTCGGCGGTCAGGAAGCGCCGGGCGCCGAGGGTGACGCCCTGATAGAGCCTCACGCGGGCGCCGAGGATCGCCGTTTCGCCGATCACCACCCCGGTGCCGTGGTCGATGAAGAACCGCTCGCCGATCACCGCGCCCGGATGGATGTCGATGCCGGTCAGGGAATGGGCGATCTCGGAAATGATCCGGCCCAGCATGGGCGCGCCCAGAACATGCAGCCCGTGGGCCAGCCGGTGGCGCACCACCGCCGCCACGCCCGGATAGCAGCAAATCACCTCGTCCAGACTGGTGGCGGCCGGGTCGCCCTCATAGGCGGCGTGGATGTCGCTCTCCAGCAGGCGGCGGATCTCGGGCAGGTCGGCGGCGAACCGGGCGACGATGTCCCGGGCGCGGACGTCGGCGAGAGCCGACTCGCCATCGTCGACGGCCACCAGCTCCAGGGCGATGCGCACCTGGTTCCGCAGCGATTTCAGCGCCGTGGTCAGGGCGATGGTGACGTAGGCGTCGAGACTGTCGCTGGCCAGACCCGGCGGGCCGAAATGGCGCGGAAACAGCGCGCCAATCAGGCCGTCGAGAACCTCGACGAGGGCGCGGCGCGACGGCAGCTCCGGCGGCGCGTCGTCGCCGTAGCGGCTGCGATGCGAGGTCCGCCGCAGGTCGCGCAGGGCGGCAACCACCGGCCCCAGGTCGAGCTGGGACGCGGGCGCCGTCCATCGGTCACTCTCCGCCCATCCGCGCGCCGCGTGTCCGCTCATCGTGTCGATTTCCCGTCGGATTTCATCGGCCTAGGCGTCGGCCGCCAAGCGGCCAAACGAGATTTTCTGCGCCCGCTTGCCGTTTTTGCCACAGCCCTCAAAGCTCCAGCACCGCCGAGCGGATCATCTCGGACAGACGGGCGAGGGTGGGGTGGGGGTCGGGGCGGGCGTGGGCGGCGTAGGCCACGCGCGGCAAGGGCGGCAATCCCACCGCCTCCGGCGACGCGATCACCCGGCCCAGCACCGTGGTCGCCCGGCAGGTGACGCCGATGTCGGACTCCACCGCCGCCCGCAGCGCCGACAGGCTCGGGGTCTCCAGCACGATCCGGTAGGGCCGCCGGGCGGCGTCCAGCGCCGCCAGGGCCGCGTCGCGGAACCGGCACGGCGGCTCAAGCACCGCCAGGGGCAGAACGGGCAACTCCGCCAGGGCCGGATCGCCCAGCCACTGCATCGGCGCGGTCTTCAGGGCGGCCGGATCGTCGGACGGGCCCATGCACAGCACGACGTCCAGGCGGTCGGACGCCAGCAGCTCCAGCAGTTCGGCCGACCCGCCCACTCGCACCTGCAGCTGGGCCTCGCCGTTGAGCTTGGCGAAGCGTGACAGCACGCCGGTGAGCAGGGTCTCGGCGAAATCCTGCACCAGACCCACCCGCGCCGGGCCGGCCAGGGCGTCGCCGGTCAGGGCCCGCACCGCCCGGTCGTTGAGGGCCAGAATGTCGCGGGTGAAACCCAGCAGGGCGTCGCCGGCCGGGGTCAGGGCCAGCCGCCGGCCGTCGCGCCGGAACAGCGGCGCCTGCAGCGTCTCCTCCAGCCGCTTCATCTGCAGGCTGAGGGCCGACTGGGTGACGAACACCCGTTCCGTCGCCCGCAACATCGATCCGGAATCGACGATGGCGGCGAAGCTTCGCAGCAGGTCCGTCGGCAGGTTCACGGCCATAAGGGGGTCCACGTATGAGATTTACTTAACGGTGTCGTGAGGAGAAATCTGTTGAACACCACCGGAATAATCGTGCCTTTGCAGCAAGGCAAACCCAATAACCCTAATCGCAGCAATAGAAATGAGCGTCGATAGTGTCTCTGGTCGCCACGTTTAGAATCTCTGATTCCAGCCGGCGATGGCGGACCGTCCAGCGTGTGCTGGGCGGTCGAAGCCAGCGCTGGATGTCGCCCGTCGCACTGTTGCTGTTGTGGGAGCTGGGCGCGCGGACGGGTGTGATCCCGGCCAATGTCCTTGCCGCGCCCTCGTCGGTGATCCTGACCGCCTGGCGGATGATCGCCAGCGGCGAGCTGCCCTGGAACATGCTTGTTTCGCTGGGCAGGGCGGTAAGCGGCCTGGTCATCGGCGTGGCGGTGGGCTCGGCCCTGGCCCTGACCGCGGGCCTCAGCCGCGCGGGCGAGACCCTGGTCGACCCGCCGGTGCAGATGCTGCGCACCCTGCCGTCCCTGGCCCTGACGCCGCTGTTCATCGTCTGGTTCGGCATCGGCGAGACACCGAAGATCGCCCTGATCGCCCTGGGAACCAGCTTCCCGATCTATCTCAACCTCTACGCCGGCATCCGCGGCGTCGAACCCCGGCTGGTCGAGGCCGCCCGCAGTTTCGGCCTGGGGGGACGCGAGTTGATAGCCCACGTCATCCTGCCGGGGGCCCTGCCGTCTTTCCTGCTGGGGCTGCGCTTCGCCCTGGCCGGGTCGTGGCTGATCCTGGTGGTGGCCGAACAGATCAACGCCTCCGCCGGCCTCGGTTACCTGATCAACAACGCCCGCGATTTCGCCCGCACGGACGTCATCGTCGTCTGCCTGGCGGTCTACGCCCTGCTCGGCCTCGCCGCCGACGCGGTGGTCCGCGCCCTGGAACGCCGGGCGCTCGCCTGGCGCCCCGCCTTCATCAAATCCTGAGTCCGGAGCGCGTCATGGCCTTCGCCAATGTTCACATGCTGCCGCAGGTTCAGCCCCCCGCGCCGGCCGCTCGACCTACCGAGGAAACGGCTCCTTCCCCGCCCCAGTCGCCAACCGTCCGCGTCCGCGGCTTCAGCCGGCGCTTCGGCGACACCGAGGTGTTGCGCGACCTCGACCTCGACATCGCCCCCGGGGAATTCGTCGCCCTGCTGGGCGCCAGCGGCTCGGGCAAGACCACGCTGCTTCGCACCCTGGCCGGCCTCGACCCGGCCGACCCGGAGGCGGTGCGCGCGCCGGCCAACCGGGCGGTAGTGTTTCAGGACGCGCGCCTGCTGCCGTGGAAGCGCGTCTGGCGCAACGTCGCCCTCGGCCTGGCCGGGCTGGACGCCGCCGACAGGGCTCGCGCCGCCCTGGCCGAGGTCGGGCTTGAGCATCGGATGGACGCCTGGCCCGCCACCCTGTCCGGCGGCGAGGCCCAGCGCGCCGCCCTTGCCCGGGCCCTGGTGCGAGAGCCCCGGCTTCTGCTGCTCGACGAGCCTTTCGCGGCGGTCGACGCCCTGACGCGGATCCGCATGCATGGCCTGGTGCTGGCCTTGTGGCGGGCCCACGCCCCCGCGGTGCTGCTGGTCACCCACGATGTCGACGAGGCCATCACCCTGGCCGACCGGGTGCTGGTGTTGGAAAAAGGCCGCATCGCCGCGGAGGAGCGGATCGACCTGGCCCGCCCGCGCGACGGCGGCCCTGCCTTCCAGGCCCTGCGCCGCCGCCTGCTCAATCGCCTTGGCGTCGATCCCGGCGCCCCGCCGCCAAGCCCGGCCCAATCCTCCCCACCCGAGGCCGAACTGCTGGCCTATCCCACCGGAGAAATTCTCTGATGACCGTTCTCGCCGCCGCCCGCCGCGCCGCCCCCGCCGACGGCCTGGACCTGGACGCCATCCTGCCGGACCTGACCCGGCGCTTCGCCGCCGGCGCCGAGCGCCACGACCGCGACGCCAGCTTCCCGTTCGACAACTTCAAGGCCCTCCACGAGGCCGGCCTGCTGACCCTGACCACGCCGCGCGAGTTGGGCGGCCACGGCGCCGGACTGCCGGAAGCCCTGAAGGTGATCCAGGCGGTGGCCCGAGGCGAGCCCTCCACAGCCCTGGTGCTGCTGATGCAGTATCTGTTTCACGCCGCCCTGGCCGGGCGCGCGGGCTGGCCTGATCACCTCAAGGCCCTGGTGGCCGACGACGCCCGCCGCAACGGCGGCCTGATCAACGCCCTGCGCGTCGAGCCGGAGCTCGGCACCCCCGCGCGAGGCGGCCTGCCCTCCACCGTCGCCCGGCGCACGCCGCAGGGCTGGTCGATCACCGGCCGCAAGATCTATGGCACCGGCTCGCCGGCGCTGACCTGGATGGTGGTGTGGGCGCGCACCGACGAGGAGATTCCCCGGGTCGGCGGCTGGCTGGTCCATCGCGACACCCCCGGCTGGCGCATCGAGGAAACGTGGGACCACACCGGCCTGCGCGCCTCCGGCAGCCATGACGTGGTGTTCGAAGGCGCGGTGGTTCCCGAGGACCGGGCCCTGTCGCCACAGCACCTGGCCAGCCCGCCGCCGCCGGACCCGATGCTGGCCCTGTGGTCGCCGGTGTTGACCGCCGCCATCTATGATTCCGTCGCCCGCGCCGGCCGCGACTGGTTCCTGGCCTGGGCCCTGAACCGCAAGCCGGCCAATCTCGGCGGGCCGCTGTCGACCCTGCCGAGGTTCCAGGAGATCGTCGGGACGATCGACGGCCTGCTGCTGCAGAACCGTGTGCTGCTCGACACCGCCGCAGCGGGCGGCCTGAAGCCGGGCGAGGCGGGGCTGGTCAAGCATCTGGTGACCGAGAACGCCATCTCGGCGCTGGAAAAAGCCATCGCCGCCTCGGGCAATCCGGGCCTGTCGCGCCACAACGCCCTGCAACGCCACTACCGCGACGTGCTGTGCGGCCGGATCCACACGCCGCAGGGCGACATGATCCTCACCGGCGCCGGCAAGGCCGCCTTCGCCGCCGCCGCCCGGGGCGAAGGCTGAGCGGCATGACGCTCGACCGACGATCCCTGCTTGTCGCCGCCGGGTCCCTTACGGGTCTGGCGGCGTGCGCCCGACCAGCCTCCGGGGGCGCCGCGTCCACCTTGCGGGTAGGCGTCTATAAGGGCGGGGTCGAGACCTTCCTCGCCGCCGCCGGCCAGGCGAAAACGCCCTACCGCGTCGAGGCCGCCGAATTCGCCAGCGGCGCCCTGATCACCGAGGCGATCATGGCCGGCGCCCTGGACCTGGGCTCGATGAGCGAGATTCCGCCGATCTTCGTCGCCGCGTCCCGTCCGGCCATCCGGCTGATCGCGGTGCTGAGGGGCGACGTCAACAACCAGCTGGTGCTGGTCCCGGCGAAGTCGCCGATCGTCACGCCAGCGGATCTGAAGGGACGGCAGATCGGCTATGTGCGGGCCACCAGCTCGCACTATCTGCTGCTGCGGCTGCTTGACGAACAGGGTCTGAGCTTTCGGGATATCCACCCCGTCGCCCTGTCGCCGCAGGACGGCCGCACCGCCTTCGAGCACGGCGGCCTCGACGCCTGGGTCGCCTTTGGCGTTGGAGCCGAGGCCGTCAGGTCGACGGTCGGCGCGCGAGTGCTCGCCCGTGGCCTTGGCCGCTTGTCGGGCAACTATCTGTACGCCGCCTCGCCCGCCGCCCTGGCCGATCCGGCCCGGCGCAAGGCGATCGTCGACTACCTCGGCCGGGTGCGCGGCGCCTACCGCTGGGCCGACGCCGACCCGGCGGCCTGGGCCCGCCTGGTCGCCGGCGCCACCGGCGTTCCCGCCACGCTTTACGACCAGCAGCGCCGAGAGCGTTCCGCGCCCACCACCCTCTCGCCGGTGGACGCCGACGCCGTCGCCTCGCAGCAGGCCGTCGCCGACGGCTTCCTCAAGGCCGGGGTTATCCCCGCCCGCCTCGACGTCACCCCCCTGTGGGACAGATCCCTCACCCCGGAGCTGAGCGCCTGATGGTTCTGAAACTCTATTTCGCGCCGGGCGCCTGTTCCCTGGCGCCGCTGATCGCGCTCGAAGAGGCCGGCGCCGACTTCGAAGGCGTGCGCCTGTCCCTGGCCGACGGCGACCAGCGCCGGCCGGAGTTCCTGGCGATCAACCCGCTGGGCCGGGTTCCGGTGCTGATCGCCGACGGTCAGGTGGTCACGGAGAATCTCGCCGTCCTGACCACCATCGCCCATCGTTTCCCGCGCGCGGGCCTGCTGCCGTTCGACCACCCCGCCCTGCTCGCCCGGGCCTTCGAACTGCTCGGCGTGTTTTCCAGCGTGACGCACGTCGGCTTCGCCCAGGTGTTCCGGCCCGAACGGTTCACCGACGACAAGGCGGCCTGGCCGGCCTTGGCGGCCGGCGGCGTGAAGACGGTGCGCGCCGGCTTCGATCGGATCGAGCGGATCCTCAAGTGGTCGGACGGCGAGGCCCTGGTGGGCGACCGCTTCACCGTCGTCGATCCCTACGCGCTGGTGTTCTGGCGCTGGGCCCCGCGGCTGGAGATCGACACCGCCGACTACCCCGCCTTCACCGCCCACGCCGAACGCCTGCTGCGGCGGCCGTCGACGCGCCGCGCCCTCGCCCGCGAAGCCGGCCTTGTCGCCGTCGGCGCCGAATAGCCCCGCCCTCACCTTTTCCCTCTTCCCAGGAGTCTCCATCATGAGCGTCGAATTCATCGGTTTCATCGGATCACAGCACGGGTCCGAGACCCACCCGCCGTCGGGCCCCGTGCTCGACAAGGCCTATGTCGAGGCCATGGCCAAGGCGCATGACGAGGGTGGCTTCGACCGCGCCCTGGTCGCCTTCCACTCGACCTCGCCCGAGAGCATCCTGATCGCCAGCCACGCGGCGTCGGTGACCGAGCGCCTGGGCTTCATGATCGCCCACCGGCCGGGCTTCACGGCGCCGACCGTGGCCGCCCGGCAGTTCGCCACCCTCGATCAGTTCACCAGCGGCCGCATCTCGGTGCACATCATTACAGGGGCCTCCGACGAGGAGCTGGCGCGGGACGGGGACCACCTGACCAAGGACGAGCGCTATGCGCGCACCAGCGAATATCTCGACATCGTCCGGCTTGAGTGGACCAGCGACAAGCCGTTCGACTACCAGGGCAAGTATTATCAGGTCGCCGGCGCCTTCGGCGCGGTCAAGCCATACCAGAAGCCCCATCTTCCGATCTACTTCGGCGGCTCGTCCGAAGCGGCCATTCCCGTGGCCGGCAAGCACGCCGACATCTACGCCCTTTGGGGCGAGACCCAGGCCCAGGTCAGCGAGACCGTGTCGCGCGTGCGCGCCGCCGCCGCCAAATGGGGCCGGTCGCCGCGGTTCAGCCTGTCGCTGCGGCCGGTGCTGGCCTCCACCGAGGAAGGCGCCTGGAAGCGCGCCAAGGACATCGAGGACCGCACCCGGGAGCTGCGCGAGGCGGCCGGGCTGAAGACCACCGGCCACGCCCCGGTCAACGCCGGCGCCCAGCGGCTGCTGGCCGCCGCCGCCCTCGGCAACCGCGTCGACAAGCGTCTGTGGACCGGCGTGTCGGCCCTGACCGGCGCGTCAGGCAACTCCACCGGCCTGGTGGGGACGCCCGAGCAGGTGGCGGAAGCCCTGCTGGACTATTACGACCTGGGGGTGAGCACCTTCCTCATCCGCGGCTTCGATCCGCTGGAAGACGCCATCGCCTACGGCCGCGACCTGCTGCCGCTGGTGCGTGAACGCGTCGCCCAGCGCGACGCCAACCCCATCCGCGCGGCGGGATAACGAGAGCCGGCGGGACGCTGGCGGTACGGGATGATCTCGTAGCGCCGGCGTCTCGCCGGCGTTTGGGCGCCGCCGCGCCCGGGTGTTAGATGATGTCGAGCAAACCGATCGGATTTTCATGAGCGACCACGACCACCACCACCCCATCGACTGGCGCACGGCCGGCGTGCGCGTCATCCCGGGCGACCAGCTCGACACCAACACCGCCAGCACGCCCGGCATGAACCGGGCCGCGGCGATCAACTTCGCCCGGGTCGGGGCCGAGAAGCTGTGGGCCGGCACCGTCCGCATCCACGCCGGCGCCAAGACCGGGGCGCACCACCACGGTGAGCTGGAGAGCGTCATCTATGTGCTCAAGGGCAAGGCCCGGATGCGCTGGGGCGAAAATCTGGAATTCACCGCCGAAGCGGGCCCGGGCGACTTCATCTTCGTGCCGCCCTATGTGCCGCACCAGGAGATCAACGCCCTGGACGACGAGACCCTGGAGTGCGTGCTGGTGCGCAGCGGCGGCGAGGCGGTGGTGGTCAACCTCGACATCGCCCCGGTGGAGGTTCCCACCGCCGTCGCCTGGGTCGATTCGATCCACAAG
>CAIQDO010000014.1 GCA_903870555.1 uncultured Caulobacteraceae bacterium | reverse complement strand
GGCGGATGCCGCCGCAGGCCGGCCAGGCCTGGCTGTCGATCGTGCCCATCGCCGAGAGCCGCAGCTCCTACAACGGCCTGCTGGTGCTGGTGTTCATCTCGGTGTCGGCGGCTCTGGCGGCCCTGACCATCCATCGCTTCGCTTCCCGCGCCGTGCGCCGCGCGCCGGCCTGGGACTGCGGCTTTCCCGATCCCAATCCCCTGACCCAGTACAGCGCCGGAAGCTTCTCCCAGCCGATCCGCCGGGTTTTCGGCGGTTTCGCCTTCGCCGCCCGCGACGTGGTCGACGTGCCGGCGCCGGGCGACACCCGGCCGGCCCACTTCACCGCCATCGTCCGCGACCGGGTGTGGGACGCCCTCTACGCTCCGATCGTGCTGGCGGTGACCTACGCCGCGGCAAGGCTCAACCGCCTGCAGTTCCTGACCATCCGCCTCTACCTGACCCTGGTGTTCCTGGCCCTGGTGGCCCTGTTGCTGGTGCTGGCGATATGGGTCTGATCCGCGCCCTCGCCATCCAGGGCGCCCAGATGCTGCTGGTCCTCGCCGTGGCCCCGCTGCTGACCGGCTGGGTCCGCGTGGTCAAGGCGCGGCTGGTGCGCCGTCGCGGCCCGCCGCTGCTGCAGCCCTACCGCGACCTGTGGCGGCTGATGTGCAAGGAGGTGGTGCTGGCCGACAACGCCTCCTGGCTGTTCCGCGCCGCGCCCTATCTGATCGTCTCGGCCACCTGGGTGGCCGCCGCCCTGGTTCCGACCTTCGCCACCGGCCTGATGTTCAGCTGGTCGGCCGACCTGATCGCCATCGTCGCCCTGCTCGGCAGCGCGCGGTTCTTTCTCGCCCTGGCCGGCATGGATATCGGCACGGCCTTCGGCGGCATCGGCGCCAGCCGCGAGATGATGTTCGCCTCCCTGGCCGAGCCGGCGATGATGATGATCGTGTTCTGCCTGGCGCTGCTGGCCCACTCCACCCAGCTGTCGACCATCGCCGAATTCATGATCTCGCCCGCCGTCGGCCTGAGGGTGACGCTGGCCATGGCTCTGGGCGCCCTGCTGATCGTCGCCATCGCCGAGACCGGCCGTGTTCCGATCGACAATCCCGCCACCCATCTGGAGCTGACCATGGTCCATGAGGCCATGGTGCTGGAATATTCCGGCCGCCATCTGGCGGTGCTGGAGCTGGCCAGCTTCCTCAAGCTGCTGCTCTACATGTCGCTGATCGCCTGCGTCTTCACCCCCTGGGGCCTGGCGCCGACCGGCTCGGGACCGGCGGCGGCCCTGACCGGCCTCGCCGCCTGGCTCGGGAAGCTGACCCTGGGCGGGGCGCTGCTGGCGCTGTTCGAGACCAGCGTCGCCAAGATGCGGGTGTTCCGCGTGCCCGAATACCTCGGCGTCGCCCTGATGCTGGCGCTGCTGGGAACCCTGCTGCTGTTCGTCTCCCGCGGAGGCCTGCGATGACCGGCCTGTCCTTCGACGTCGCCCACCTGCTGGCCGGCGGCCTGGTGCTGATGAGCTTCGCCCTGATCTACCAGGACCGGCTGACCGCCCTGATCAACGTCTTCGCCATGCATGCCGGCGTTCTGGCCCTGGCCGTCGCCTGGCAGGCCTTTGTCCAGGACGCGCCCCACCTCTACGTCACCGCCGTCATCGCCCTGGCCTTCAAGGCGGTGATCATCCCCGTGGCCCTGCACCGGATCATCCGCCAGCTGGGCATCCACCGCGAGATCGAGACCGCCGTCGGCGTCGGCCCGACCATGCTGGCCGGCATCGGCCTGGTCGCCCTGTCGCTGGTGGTGATGCTGAGGGTGACCGAGGACGCCGATCGCCTGGCGCGCGAGGACCTGGCCTTCGCCCTGTCGGTGGTGCTGCTGGGGATGCTGATCATGGTCACCCGCCGCAACGCCGTCAGCCTGATCATCGGCTTCATGTCGCTCGAGAACGGCCTGGTGCTGGCCGCCACCGGCGCCAAGGGCATGCCCCTGGTCGTGGAGATCAGCGTCGCCTTCTCGGTGCTGATCGCCTTCATCGTCATCGGCGTTTTCCTGTTCCGCATCCGCGAGCGTTTCGAGACCATCGATGTCTCCGCCCTCGACCGGTTCCGGGAGGAGCGGGAGTGAGCGTCTTCCCGCCCCTCGACGCCGTCCGGCTGGTGCTGGTCGTTCCCGCGGTCTCGGCGGCGGTGCTGGCGGTGCTGCCCGCCTACCGCCTGAGCGCCTGGCTCAACAGCCTGGCCGCCTTCGCCACCTTCGTGGCCGCCGCCTCGCTGCTGTTCCACCGCCCGCCGGTCGGGCTCTACCTGCAGGTCGACGACCTCAGCGTGGTGTTCATCGTCCTCAGCGCCTTCGTCGGCTTCACCACCAGCCTGTTCAGCGCCAGCTACATCGCCCATGAGGTCGAGATCGGCCGGCTGACGCCGGCGCGGCTGCGTTTCTACCACGCCATGTATCAGGTGCTGATGTTCGCCATGAACCTCGCCCTGGTGTCCAACAACCTCGGGCTGATGTGGGTGGCCATCGAGATCGCCACCCTGACAACCGTGGCCATGGTGGGCATCTACCGCACCCACGAGGCGATCGAGGCGGCCTGGAAGTACTTCATCCTGGGCAGCGTCGGCATCGCCCTGGCCCTGTTCGGCACCATCCTGGTCTATGTCGCCGCCGAACCGGTGATCGGTGAGGGCCTCAACAGCATGGTCTGGACGGTGGTGATGTCCCGCGCCGCCGCCTTCGACCCCGCCATGCTCAACCTCGCCTTCGTCTTCCTGCTGCTGGGCTATGGAACCAAGGTCGGCCTCGCGCCGCTGCACGCCTGGCTGCCCGACGCCCACGCCGAGGGCCCGACCCCGATCTCGGCGGTGTTGTCGGGGCTGCTGCTCAACGTCGCCCTCTACGCCCTGCTGCGCTTCAAGATGCTGCTCGCCGCCAACCACGCCGCCCTCGCCCCCGGCCCTTTGCTGGTGACGATGGGGCTGGCGTCGGTGCTGTTCGCCGCCCTGATGCTCTATGGCCGGCGCGACATCAAAAGGCTGTTCGCCTATTCCTCGATCGAGCACATGGGCGTGATCGCCTTCGCCTTCGGCATGGGCGGGCCCCTGGCCAATTTCGCCGGTCTGCTGCACATGACCATGCACAGCCTGACCAAGTCCGGCATCTTCTTCACCGTCGGCCACATCGCCCAGGTCAAGGGCAGCCAGAGGATCGCCAACATCCGCGGCCTGACCGTCACCCACCCCCTGCTGGGCTGGTCCCTGGTGGCCGGTGTGGCCGCCATCGCCGGCCTGCCGCCGTTCGGCATCTTCACCAGCGAATTCCTGGTGGTCAGCTCCACCTTCGCCCGGGCGCCGCTGCTGGCCATTCCCTTGGTGCTGGGCATCCTGCTCGCGCTCGGCGCCCTGCTGTTGCGCCTGCAGTCGATGGCGTTCGGCGAGCCGAGCCCCGGGACGGCGCCGGTGGAGGCCTCCTACCTGCCGATGTTCGCCCACTTCGCCCTGGTGCTGATGGCCGGCCTGTGGCTCCCGCCCCTGGCGACGACATGGTT
>CAIQDO010000013.1 GCA_903870555.1 uncultured Caulobacteraceae bacterium | reverse complement strand
CCATGTGCTGCTGGCCCTTGATATTCTGGTAGCGGCCCAGCGCCACCTCGCTGACCTTGCGCAGATGCGTGCCCGGCACGAAGCGCGTGCCGCCCATCTCCCGGGTGACGGCGTGGGGATAGTACATCACCTGCACGTCGAAGCTCAGCCGCGGGTCGATGGTCGAGTCCTGGTGGGTGTGCTGGGAGAGGTTCTCGCCGCCTCCGGCCTCATGATAGCGCGTCGGAAAGGTGATGTGCAGGAAGTGGTGGTCGAACACGGGCGTGGCGCCGAGCAGGCTGGCGATCGTCCCGCGCACAACCGGCAGGTCTAGCAGACGGGCGACAGCGGAACCCGGGGCATAGGCCTCGGCCAATGGCGTTCCGGGCGCGACCTCGGGAATGGCGTTGGTCGCCAGCAGCGCGCCATAGGCCGTCCGCAGCTTCCGGCCGGGCTCGGCCTCCGGCGCCTCGCCGGCTTCGGCCAGGAACGCGGCGTTGATGTTATCCGGGACGGCAGCGTCGAAACGCAGGAAACCTCGCGCGACGAAGCGGGCGACATCGCTGTCAGTCAGCAGGGCGCGTGTGGCGTGGGTCACGGGGTTTCGATCCATTGCTCGAAGAAGAACTCGTATTTGAGGTAGGCCAGATCGAACTCCTCGCCGCGGGCGTGTGGCAGCAGTTGCGACGCCTGGATCAGCCGCCAGCCGTCGCGCAGCGCCGCCAGGCCGGTGGCGTAAGGCGGCGTATCTTCGTCGCCGGCCATCCGCCGCGTCTCGCCGGTTCCATCATAAAGCGACCAGCCGATCACCGGCGAATCGAGCGCCGAATTGGCCAGATAGAGCACGAGCACCTTCTGTCGACCGCCAGCCATTCCGTCGTATCTCCCCCGTCTCTGGCAAACCAACCACAGCAGTGGATTGGCGTCTCGCGGTTTTTCACAGCCGCCGCGCCTATTCCCGAGGCGCCGTGATTCGTGATCGCCGCCGCCCGACGACCCCGCTTGACTTGCCCGGACGCCTCGCCCAGTTAAGCGCCGACTCTCGCGGGAGAGGCCGGACGCGTTCTCAGTCCGGCGCCGAAGGCGCAACCGCCCCGGAAACGCTCAGGCAAAAGGACCGCGAGGCGTCTGCGAACGCTGGAAAGAGACGCCCAGGGCGCCCGCTAGGGACTCCGGACGGCTCGCCGAAGGAGCAAGGGCGCGCCCCTGGTTTGGGCGCCTCCGAAAACTCTCAGGCCCAAGGGACAGCGGGGGCGTGCGGTGAACGGCGGATCCTCCGCCCGAGTCGTCTGCCTGTGGAGCCCTTCCGTCGTGACCGAGACCCCTCTGAAATCCACACCCCTCGCGTCGGCCCATCTCGCGCTCGGCGGCAAGATGACGCCATTCGCCGGCTACGCCATGCCGGTGCAGTATCCTATGGGGGTGCTCAAGGAGCACCTCTGGACGCGCGAACACGCCGGCCTGTTCGATGTCTCTCACATGGGACCGGCCTGGCTGCGGCTGGCGGCGCCGAGTGGCGACGCCGAGACCGATCACCGGGCGGTCGCGACCCTGGTCGAACCGCTGGTGTGCGGCGACCTGCGCGGGCTAAAGCCCGGGCAATTCCGTTACACCCTGCTGCTCAACGCCCAGGGCGGCATTCTCGATGACCTGATGATCGGCCGGCCCGCCGCCGCCGAAGCGCAGGGAACGCTCTACATCGTCGTCAACGCCGCCACCAAGGACGCCGATTTCGCCGCCATCGCCGCCGCCGCCGGAACCGCCGCGACTCTGGTCCGCGCCGACGACGGCGGACTGATCGCCCTGCAGGGACCGGAAGCCGCTGCGGTGCTGGAAGCGCTGGCGCCCGGTGTGGCCGAACTCGGCTTCATGACCTTCGCCGACTTCCCTGTGTCCGGAGAAATTCTGACGATCTCCCGCAGCGGCTACACCGGCGAGGACGGCTACGAGATTCTGGTTCCCGAGGGGCTGGCTGAAGGTCTGTGGACCCGATTGCTGGACGACGAGCGGGTTCGTCCGATCGGGCTTGGCGCCCGGGATTCGTTGCGCCTGGAGGCCGGCCTGCCGCTTTATGGCCACGACGCCGACAACACCGTCTCGCCTGTCGAAGCCAATCTCGGCTTCGCCCTGTCCAAGCGCCGCCAGAAGAGCGGCGACTTTCCCGGCGCGGCGCGTATCGCCGCCGAGAAGGCCGGCGCCCTGTCCCGCGTGCGGGTGGGTCTGCGGGTTCTGGAAGGCGCCCCGGCCCGAGAAGGCGCGCCGATCCTTGATCCCGACGGCGCCGCCATCGGCGCGGTGACCAGCGGCGGTTTCGCGCCCAGCCTCGGGGGGCCGATCGCCATGGGCTATGTGCCCCCCGCCTTCGCCCCGCCGGGAACCGCTCTGCAGGTGCAGGTGCGTGGACGGGCTCAGGCCGCCGTCGTCGTCGAAATGCCGTTCTTTCCTCATCGCTATTTCCGCAAGTAACCCCTGTGAACACGTCAGCCCTGTGAAGGACTCCACCGCCATGCGCTTCACCAAGGATCATGAATGGGTCGAACTGGTCGGCGACACCGCCACCATCGGTATCACCGCCTACGCGGCCGAGCAGCTCGGCGATGTCGTGTTCGTCGAACTGCCGGAGGCCGGCCGCGCCCTGAAGGCCGGCGAGGCGATGGCGGTGGTCGAGAGCGTCAAGGCGGCCTCGGACGTCTACGCCCCGATCAGCGGCGAGGTGACGGCCGCCAACGCCGACCTCGGTGGCAATCCGGAGACGGTCAACGAAGCGCCCGAAGGCTCGGGCTGGTTCGTCAAGGTCAAGGTGGCCGATTCCCACGAGATCGACGGGCTGATGGACCGCGCCGCCTACGAAGCCTTCCTGGCGACGCTCTAGACCATGCGCTACCTTCCCCTGACCGACCGCGACCGCGCGGAGATGCTCTCCGTCATTGGGGTTGGCTCGATCGACGCGTTGTTCGTCGATGTCCCCGCCGCCGCGCGGCTCGCCGCGCCTGTGGATCTGCCGTCCCATGCCAGCGAGCGGGCGGTGGAACGCGCCCTGGCCGCCCTGGCGGGGCGCAACCGCCCGGCCGGCGCCGGACCGTTCTTCTGCGGCGCTGGGGCCTATCGCCACCATGTGCCCGCCAGCGTCGATCACCTGATCCAGCGGTCGGAATATCTGACCAGCTACACGCCCTATCAGCCGGAAATCGCCCAGGGCACCTTGCAGGTGCTGTTCGAGTTCCAGACGCAGGTGGCGGCGCTTACGGGCCTGCCAGTGGCCAACGCCTCAATGTATGACGGCTCGACCGCCTGCGCCGAGGCGGTGCTGATGGCCGCCCGCGTCACCCGACGCCGCAAGGCGGTGCTGTCGGGTGGCCTGCACCCACACTACGCCGAGACCACCTACAGCCTCGCCCATACCGCCGGAGTCGAGACGCGTCGCCTGCCGGCCGCCATCGACGCCGAGGCGGCGGTTCTGGACGCCATCGACGCCGACACGGCCTGCGTCGTGGTGCAAACGCCAAATGTGTTCGGCACGGTGACGGATGTCACGGCCATCGCCGCGGCCGCTCATGCCACCGGCGCGCTGCTGATCGTGGTCACCACCGAGGCGGTCAGTTTCGGTCTGCTCAAGTCTCCCGGCGAGATGGGCGCCGACATCGCCGTGGCGGAAGGGCAGTCGATCGGCAACGCCATCGGGTTCGGCGGACCCTATGTCGGCCTGTTCGCCTGCACGGAAAAACTGATGCGCCAGATCCCGGGCCGGCTGTGCGGCGAGACGGTCGACGCGGAGGGGCGGAGGGGCTTCGTCCTGACCCTTTCGACGCGCGAGCAGCATATCCGGCGAGACAAGGCGACATCGAACATCTGCACCAACGCCGGCCTGTGCGCCCTGGCGTTCTCGATCCATATGTCGCTGCTGGGCGGAACGGGACTGGAGCGGCTGGCCCGTCTTAATCACGCCCGAGCGCGGCGGACCCTTGAGGCCCTGGCCGCCATTCCGGGCGTCGAGATCCTGACGCCCAGGATGTTCAACGAGTTCGCGATCCGCCTTCCACGGGCCGCCGGTCCGGTGGTCGAGGCCCTGGCGGCCCGCGACATTCTCGCCGGCGTGCCATTCTCCCGGCTCGATCCGTCCGCCGGCCTGGACGACGTCCTGCTGGTCTGCGCTACCGAAACCGTCACCGGCGAGGATATCGACGCCCTGGCCCAGGCCCTGAAGGCGGAGCTCGCCGCATGACCCTCACCGCCGTCGGCCGGCCAACCCGGCCCGAACCCGCCTCGTCTCATGCAGCTGATGCGCCCGCCGGGACCTTTCCCGGTCGCGGCCTGCTGCAGGATGAGCCGCTGATTTTCGAACTGGACCGCTGGGGACAGACGGGCGTCGATTTCGATGTCGACGAAGAGCCCGGCGATGAGGACTTCGCCGCCGACGATCTGGACGGACTGATCCGGGCCGAGACGCCAGCTCTGCCGGGCCTCTCCGAGCCCGAGACGATGCGCCACTATGTGCGTCTGTCGCAGAAGAACCACGCCATCGACCTGGCGCTCTATCCGTTGGGATCGTGCACGATGAAGCACAATCCGCGGCTGAACGAGAAGATGGCGCGTCTGCCAGGCTTCGCCGATGTCCACCCGCTGCAGCCACAGTCGACGGTACAGGGCGCCCTGGCGCTGATGGACGAACTCTCGCGGTGGCTTAAGGTTCTTACCGGCATGTCGGCGGTGGCCCTGTCACCCAAGGCCGGCGCCCATGGCGAGTTGTGTGGCCTGCTGGCGATCCGGGCGGCGCATGAAGCGCGTGGCGACGCCCGTCGGACCATCCTGGTGCCGACCTCCGCCCACGGCACCAACCCGGCCAGCGCGGCCCAGGCCGGCTACGAAGTGCGGGAAATCGCCCAGACCGCCGACGGCCATGTCGACATCGCCGACCTCGCCGCGCAGCTCGGCCCCGACGTGGCCGGGGTTATGGTCACCAACCCCAACACCTGCGGCCTGTTCGAGCGGGAGGTGATCGAGATCGCCCGTCTGACCCACGAGGCGGGCGCCTATTTCTACTGTGACGGGGCCAACTTCAACGCCATCGTCGGCCGGGTGCGGCCGGCCGATCTCGGCGTCGACGCCATGCACATCAATCTGCACAAGACCTTCTCGACGCCGCACGGCGGCGGCGGCCCCGGGGCGGGGCCGGTGGTGTTCAGCGCCGCCCTGGCGCCCTACGCCCCCACGCCATGGCTGATCCACGACGCCGACGGGCTGAGGCT
>CAIQDO010000012.1 GCA_903870555.1 uncultured Caulobacteraceae bacterium | reverse complement strand
GGCTGGTGACCGTCGCGGCGGTGACGCCGCTTCTGGCCGGCCTGCTGCTGCGCGCCGCCCTGCGCGCCATCGACGTGATGACGCCGGACGTCGACCGCCTGACCGCCCTGATCATGCAGACGGTGGTGTTCGCGGCCTTCGTCGAAGGACTCGGACGCGCGCTGCTGTCGCCGCGACGCCCGCAGTGGCGCCTCGCGCCGATCCCCGACGCCATGGTCCGACGTCTCGCCCCGTTCCCCGGCCTGGTCGGCGGGTCCGCGGCCCTGGCCGGTTTCGTCGCCGGGGTCGGCAGCATCCTCGGCGGCAGCCTCGCCTCCCGCGTCGCCTGGGACTGCCTGGCCGTTGTCCTCGAACTGGCGATGGTGGGCGGGGCCCTGGCCGCCGTCGGCCGGGCGCGGGTCGCCCAGAGGGCCGAGGCGCCCGACGCCGCGCCCGCGGCCGAGCCGGAATCCCGCCTGCCGTGGATTCTCGCCATATTGGCGGCCTGGTGCGCGGTGGGCGCGGCCCTGGTCGCCGTGCTGGTGGGCTATCTGGCCCTGGCCAGCTTCCTGATGCGCGAGACGGTTTGGATCGCCGCCATCCTGGGGCTGATGTTCCTGCTGTTGCGGCTGGCCGACGACCTGTTTCCCACGGTTCTCAGCCCCCGCGCGCCGCTGGGCGGGGCGCTGGAAACGGCCCTCGGTCTCGACGATGGGGCGATGGAACAGGTCGGCGTTTTGCTGTCGGGCCTGACCCGGCTGCTGTTGATGCTGCTGGCCTGGGTGGCGCTGCTCGCGCCGTTCGGCGCCAGCGTCGAGGATCTGATCCATCGCTTCACCTCGACCGATTTCGTGGTCCGGCTGGGGCTGGTGGCGATTTCGCCCGGCGCGGTGCTGGGCGGGATCGCCCTGTTCCTGGTCGGCCTGGCCATCACCCGGGGCGTGCGGCGATGGCTGGAGGTCCGCTACCTGCCCAAGACGACGATGGACGTCGGACTGCGCACCTCGCTGGCTGCGGGGGTGACCTATCTGGGGGGGCTGATCGCCATATTGGTGGCCTTCGCCTACCTGGGCCTGAGCGTCGCCCAGATCGCCCTGTTCGCCAGCGCCCTGTCGGTGGGCATCGGCTTTGGCCTGCAGGGGATCATCGGCAACTTCGTCTCCGGCCTGATCCTGCTGGCCGAGCGGCCGGTGCGGGTGGGCGACTGGATCGCCATCGGCGAGCTCGAAGGCGACGTGCGCAAGATCAACATCCGCGCCACCGAGATCGAGATGATGGACCGCTCGCGGCTGATCGTGCCCAATTCCGAGCTGGTGTCGAAGGCGGTGCGCAACGTCACCCACGCCGGGGCGCTGGGACGGGTGAAGATCGTGCTGAAGGTCGACGGCGCGGCCGACCCGGCCAAGGTAAGCGAGGTGATGATGGCGCGACTGACCGCCCATCCGCAGGTGCTGCCCGATCCCCCCGCCAGGGTCTATATGACCGACGTGCGCGACGGGGCGTTGGAGTTCACCGCCTTCGCCT
>CAIQDO010000011.1 GCA_903870555.1 uncultured Caulobacteraceae bacterium | reverse complement strand
GGCGCGCTGGGGATGGCGTTGGAGAAGGGGTTCAGCCACATGCAGCCGCCGACTCCCGGCGTACCCGTGCGATAATCGCAGTTGGGGCCGCCGAGGCCGCGCAGGGCCAGTTCGAGCCGGTCGGTGAGGCTGTCCTGCCCCTGGCCGAAATAGCGATACTGACCCCAGGTCAACGATGTGTCGTAATGGATGTCGTTGGTGACATCGCCCTTGAGAGTGGCCGACAGGTTGATCTGCTCGTGCCAGTAACGACCGCCGACGCCATGAGTGTAGTTGTATTGGGGGTCGCCGCCGGCCAGGAACGGTCTAAACCCGCCGACAGGAATGAAGGCGCCCTGAGTGGTCGCCGGGAATTGGCCTGGATTGGCGGCGATGTAGGCGGCGAACCCAGGATTCGTCACCGGCACAAAGTAGTAGAACGAGGCGGACGGGCTCGTGCCGGGTGCGAAGATCGGGGAATAGGTATCGTTGGTCGGCAGCACAGTCGACGGCACGAACCGCGTCGTCACATAGGACGGCGACGACTTGAAGAACGGCAGGTCGGTGAAGCTGTAGGCGGCCTCGAGGTGCAGCTTGTGGGACCCGCCGAGCTTGAAGTTCATCTCGCCGTAGGTCTGGAAGCTGTTGGTCTCTTCCTCAAGATTGTCCCAGACGGAATATTGCAGGCGGCAGGTGTTGTAGTGAATCAACGGTGACGGATTGGCGTTCAGTCCGGTGAGCGTACCGCCCAGGCCTGCACAGCCGAGATCGACCCGCGACCCGGCGATCGGCACCAGCACGCCAGCGAGATTTGGCGCGGCGGGGATGAACGCCTCCGGATTGCCTCCGCCGGTCCAACCGCCTTCGGGGTTGGAGTCATAGGGCTGATGCGCCCAGCTCTTGTTGGCGATCGGCAATTCGGAGCGGTGCTGGAAGCCGGCCGACAGCATCACGTTCCAATTGTCGAAGGTGTGGCCCCAGGTGGCGTCCAGGCGGTAGTCGCCGCCCTTGGAGCCCCCGATGAAGCGGTAGTCGCCGCCAGCCTCCAGGCCGTTGACATTGGTCTTGGTGATGAAGTTGACGACCCCGGCGATGGCGTCGGAACCGTAGGTGGCCGCGGCGCCGTCCTTCAGCACCTCGACCCGACCGATGGCCGACAGCGGCAGCATGGCGGTGTCGACGGCGAAGGCGTTGGCGAGCGGCAAGCGGTGGCCGTTGAACAGCACCAGAGTGCGCTCGGAGCCCAGGCCGCGCAGGTTGATCGTCGACTGGCCGTAGGCCCCCTGCCCGCGCCCGGCGCCGGCGCTGAACTGGTTGGATTCGCCGATCACACCCGAGGACTCGGGCAACTCCTTGATCAATTCGACGATGGAGGGCGAGCCCTCCTTCTTCAGAGTGTCGGCCGACAGCACCGTCACCGGCAGGGCGGTGTTTTCAGGCGTTCCAACGATGTGCGATCCGGTGACCACGACCTCTTCGACCGCCGTGGGGGCGCCTGCTTTCGTCGCGGCGGCGGCGGCGGTGGCGGCGAACGCCGTACTGTGGGTGGCAAGTGTTGCGATGGCGACAGCAGCCATCGACGCCCCGCAGCGGAGCTGGGTCCTAGTCATAGCATTCCTCCCTGGTCGCCGTCGGTCGATTCATTCGACCGTTCAGCGGTGTAAGACTCGATCTAGAGAAACTAGACCGACCCGCTTAAACGGCGGGCCGGCAACGCGCGACTATCGTTGTTATTTTCCGCGATTGGCGCCCAGTGGGTCGCCAGTAGTTCTGTTTGTGACGCCAACGAAACACGATTGCGAAACGGTGTCAACAATCACTCTGTGCGGCTTTTAGGCGGAATTTTTCGCCGCCAACGGTTCGATCGCGAGAAGGTCGCGGACCGCCCGGTGGGCCTGATCGATGGCGCAGTCGGTGTAGGCGGCGGCTCCAGAATCGGAGTTGGCGATCGCGATCCGTCCGAAGCGGGCTCGGCCGATGACGTTGGGTTGCTGGTTGATCGGCAGCGGCTCTTCCCACAGGGGGTTCCACTCCGGCGCATAACCATGAGGCCAGCGGTTGACGGTGATCCCGGTGATATCCCGCGCCGGATCGAAGCCGCCGTCCACCA
Source organism: uncultured Caulobacteraceae bacterium (assembly GCA_903870555.1). Taxonomy (GTDB): domain Bacteria; phylum Pseudomonadota; class Alphaproteobacteria; order Caulobacterales; family Caulobacteraceae; genus Acaudatibacter; species Acaudatibacter boreus. The sequence continues at coordinate 3,105 of CAIQDO010000011.1, read as the reverse complement.
GGGTTCTGGCGAGTTGGGCGCGGATTTCCCGCTCGAAGGTCTCGAAGGGCGTGGCCAGCAGATCCGCTCGACCCGCCCGGTTCTGGTCGAACTCGGACAGGCCCGGCCTGCACGGCGTTCGGGTCATATGGAGCAGAATCGGCCGGTCCGGCGAGCGTTCAGCCCGGTATCCGCCGATATCGACCGGCCAGTTCAGTCGCATCGAGGTGTGATAGCCGCCCGGCGCGATGATGCTGTAAACGCCGAGGCGGTGAAACGCCGTCCAGTCGCGAAGGGCGACCGTGGTGTAGACAAGCGGTGTCTTGACCACCTTATGCAGCGCCGCCTTCTGGGCGGCGGGCAGGTCGGGGACAAGATAGGGAATCATCATGTTCCACGACGCGAGGACACAGGCGCCGGCGCGAACCTGAAAGATCCGGCCCCCGCGTGCATAGGTCACGACAACGCCGCGCGAGGCCTTTGGATCGCCGAGGTTTCGCGCCCGCAGGCAAAGGCTTGAGAGGCGGAGACGTACGGTTTGGCCCGGGCGGTCGAGGGCGGCGTAGTCGGCTTGAGCGGTGACGACATCCTCGCAGGTCGCGCCCGGAATCGCCGCGGGGATCAGATCCCGCACGAGTAGGCGCGCGATCGACGCGTTGCCGTCCGGAAAATGGAAGACATAGGAGCCGCCCTCGACATAGCCCGCCGGCGTGAAGCTCATCCTCGGGGCCGCCCGCCGATCGAGATCCAGGCCCTGGAAACCCGGCATGGAAAGGCCCCAGCAGTCCAGCGCCGAAACAGCGTCGATGCCTACGCCCCACTCGCCCTGGGTACGGGTCTGATACAGGTCGGCGACGATCGGATCGACCCCGGCGACATCGATCAGGAAGTCGCGGTAGCTGATCCGCGACAGGCGGTCCTTCTTCTGCGCCGAGCTCAGCCCGGGCAGGTAGTCGATCCGCGCGGACTCGATCCGCGCCACGTCAGCACGCGCACGGTCCGACAACGGCGCGCGCGCCAGGAACGCGGTCCAGGCGTCCCAGGAGGCGGCGCCTTGCGTCGGCGCGCCGGAGACCAGTCGATCGGTCCCAAACGTCTCCTTGTCGAAGAAGACGCCACGTCCCAGACCGAGGCTGGCGTAGACCTCGTCGCGATCGCATCTCTTGGCCAGCTCGACCGGGCGAACCCCGAGAGACTGCAGCAATCCGTCAGCCACCGGGCTGTAGGGACGCGGGCTGTCGATCCCCAGGGTGCCGCCATTCATAAGGTGCAGTGCGCCGCCCAGCCGGTACTCGTTGCGCTTGGCGTGGCCGCCGAAATCGTCATGATTGTCGAGGATGAGGATCTTCGCCTCGGGCCGGGCGTCACGATAGAATCGCGCCGCCGCCAGGCCGCTGATCCCCGCCCCGACCACCACCAGGTCGTAGACCTCGCCGGTGGCCTCGCTCCGGCCTTCGACGCCCCTCGACGCGCCGTCGCGCAGGCCATGGGCCGCCTCGAACGAGCCAGGATGGCTGCCGCGCATTCCGGTCAGCCGGGGGGGGTCATAGCCCTCGACGTCCTGCGGCCAGAGCGTGGGGTCGCCGGCGGCAAGGGCGGGAGGCGCAACTCCGGCGCCGATCGCGGTCAGGCCGACCGCGATCCCGTTGAGGACGTCGCGCCGGTCTATGCGCCGGGTCATGCCGAGGGCGCGGTCGCTCGGTCGAACGTCATCGGTCATGGCGCGACTCCGTCAAAGGCGGTCCCGAAGCGCGTACCAGAGCATACCCAGCACATGCAGCGGTCCCCGCAGGGCTGTCCCGCCTGGGAAAGCCGGCGGCTCAAGGGCGGCGAAGCGGTCGAAACGATCCGTGTCCCCCTGCATGGCCTCGACCAGCAGCTTGCCGGCGAGGGTCGACAGGATGACGCCCAAACCCGAGTAGCCGTGCGCGAACCAGACCTCGCCCTGACGTCCCAGGTGGGGCAAACGGGTCTGCGTCACCGACACCAGCCCGCCCCAGGCATGGGTGATCGGCACGCCGCGTATCTGGGGAAACACCGCCTCCATGTGACCACGGACGAAGGTCGCCATGTCGCGCGGCGGAGCCGGGGTATAGCGTTCGCCGCCGCCGAAGATCAGGCGGCCGTCGGCGCTGAGGCGGTAGTAGTTCACCACGAAGCGGCTGTCCGACACCGCCACGTCGGTGGGGATCAGGCTGGCGGCGGTCTTCAGCGGCGCCGTGGCGGCGACGTAGTTGGCGACCGGCATGATCCGGGTGTTCACCCGCTTGCACAGACCTTCGAGCAGGGCGTCGCCGGCCAGGACCGCCCGGCGGGCGCGAACCGCTCCGTCGTCGGTCTCCACCCGAACCCTGTCTCCCGTTCGAAGCGCGATGACCTTCGAACGCTCAAAGATCGTCACGCCGGCGGCGCGAGCGGCGCGCGCCAGGCCCAGGGTGAAGTTCAGAGGGTGCATGTGCCCACCGGCCCGGTCCAGCAGGCCGCCGTGGTAAGGCGTATCCACCTGCTCCCTCGCCTCCGCCGCCGAAAGCAGCCGCACGTGCGGATAGTTCATCACGGTGGCGAGACATTCCGCCTCGGCTTCCATCCATTGGGCGTCCGCGACCTTAGCCGCGCCCAGCAGATGGCCGGTTGTCTTCAGATCGCAGGCGATGGCGTGCTCGCCGATCAGGTCGGTCACCAGGCCGCGGGCCTCGAACGCCAGGTCCAGCAGCGACCGCGCGCGTTCGACGCCGTAGGCCTTGACGAGCTCGACGGCGCCCTTGCGCAGGCCGGGGATCATCTGGCCGCCGTTGCGCCCGGACGCGCCCCACCCGACCCGACCGCCCTCGACCACGACCACCGACAGTCCGGCCTGCGCGGCGTGGAGGGCCGCCGACAGGCCCGTGCAGCCCCCGCCCACCACCACCAGATCGGCGTCGACCTCGCCGGTCAGGCGAGGCCCCTCGGTCCAGGGATTGGCCGTTTCCGCGTAGTAGCTCGCGGGCATGCCGAGGCTGTCGTTGAACCCCACGGTCACACCTTCAGAAGCAGATGGTCACGTTCCCACGAGCTGATCACCCCGCGGTAGGCCTCCAATTCGGCCTCCTTGATGGCGGCGAAGGACCGGAAGAACGGCTCGCCCAG
>CAIQDO010000010.1 GCA_903870555.1 uncultured Caulobacteraceae bacterium | reverse complement strand
GCGATCATGGCCGACCATGTCCCCTCTGGAGTTGGCCATGCGCTGGGCCGCAACGCTGGCGGCAACAGCCTCGACAACACCATCCGCTTCCTCAACATCGTTCCCACCGAGTGGGTGCTTTGCGACGTGACGATCACCGGCGTGGCCCATGGCGTGGCCCATGGTTCGATGCGTCTGTTCGCCCAGGATGGAACCCTTATGGCCACCGCCAGTCAGTCGATGATCCTGCGCGTCCGCGAGGGCTGAGGCCCCCCGCGGCGCTACATCGGCGGCGGGGCGCCCTTGTCGCCCACCAGCACGGCGTCGGCGGCCAGGGAGCCGTCGGGCAGCTTGGCGGCGATCAGGAACACCGCCACGCCCGGCTTGAGCATGGCGGCCTGGCCGGGAACGGTTTCCACCACGGGCGCCTTGGGCGGCACGAGGATGGTGTGGGTTCCGCCCGGATAGGCCACCTCGATGGTGTTCCCCTTGGCCCCGGCGACGACCTTGCCGACGTCGCCATTGGTCATCATCGAGCCGGGCTTCAGATCCCAGGGGTAATGGCCGGCGCCCATTTTCACGCCGGGCGGAAACACATGCACCTCCAGTGACCGGCCCGTTCCGTCGGGCAGTTCGACCGTGGTCGTGCCGATGAAGCTGCCAGGTTGAATGGCCGTCATGTCGACCTTTTTCATCGCCGCCACGCGAAAATTCGGCGCCATCTTGACCGTGATTTCCAGACCTTTTCGGGTCTTGACGACGATCTCGCTGGTGGAGACCGACGCGATCTTGCCGCGGATGTGCTGGGGCGACTCTTGCGCGGAAAGGCCGCCGGCCGACCACGCCAGAGACCCGATCGCCGCCAGTCCAACCACGAAACGCTTTGAAATCGATTTCACCGCAACATTCCCCCATTTTGCCCAGGCGTCGTCGGACCCTAGCACAGCCAGGCTGGGACGGAACATGCCTGGGATCGCCGATGCCCAGCCGCCACCTCGCCCCCGCCTTGGAAAAGTCCCGCGGGCGTGATGTTGCTCGCAACTGAGACCATTCCCTGATCTGGCCAATCTGGCTAGACAGGCAACGGGGGGGCCTTGGGAATGCGCCGTCTGATCCTCGTAAGACATGGAGCGGCCGAAGTGGCCGGCGCCACCGGTGGTGACCGCGAGCGGCCACTCTCCAAGCGTGGTCGCGCCGAGGTCACGCAGACCTGCCAATGGCTTCTGGATGCGGGATTCGTCCCCGATCTGGCCTATGTCTCATCCGCTCTGCGAACCCGGAGCAGCTGGGACGCCGCGACGACGGTGTTTGCCGAGACGCGAGCCGACATGCGGGATGGTCTCTACATGGCCGGCGACGAGGCCATCATCGACATCCTCGACACGGCGCCGGCCGAGGCGGGGACGATCATGGTGATCGGCCACAATCCCGGCCTTCAAGAACTGGGCCTGCAGCTCGCCATTGATTGCGGCGCCTCCCCGCTGCACATCAATCGCCTCGCCGAGGGGTTCCCCACGGCCACGGCCGCGGTGTTTCGCATGAACGGCCTGAGCTGCGAGTCGTTGGAGGCGGTCTATGAGCCGCCTTCGCGCCATGGTGGTGCGCCCCGTTGGGCCTTCCTCGCGGCGGCTGGGGATCCTTTCAAGGTCACCCGCGTCTACAAGCTTCTTGATCGACAGGCGTGGGAGGTGGCGCTGCTGGAGGGCCGCTATGACGGGTCCAGCCTCGACAAGGCCGATGGCTTCATCCACCTCTCCACGGCCCTGCAGGCGCCGGAAACCGCTCGGCGTCACTTCGCGGGCGTCGGGAACCTGATGCTCCTGACCGTGGACGTGGCGGGCCTCGGCGATTCGCTCCGGTGGGAGGTTTCCCGGGGCGGGGCGCTGTTCCCGCACCTCTACGGCCCCCTGTTCCTCGACCAGGTATTTGAGGCCCGGCCGGCGCGCCTCGACAAGGCGGGCGTACCGATCCTCGGCGTCCTGACCCCTTGAGCCGCCTGCATGACCTGGCCACGCCGGTCCTGCGGCTGCTCGACCCCGAGGACGCCCACCGTCTGACCATCGCCGCCCTTCGCGCCGGCTTGGGGCCGCGCGCGACGGCGTCGGTCGATCCGATCCTGGCGACTTCGGTTGCGGGCCTACGCCTGACCAATCCGATCGGCCTGGCCGCCGGCTTCGACAAGGACGCCGCCGCGCCCGGCGCCATGCTGAGGGCAGGCCTCGGTTTCGTCGAGTGCGGCACCACCACGCCGCGACCGCAGTCCGGCAACCCCCGACCGCGCCTGTTCCGCCTGCCGGCCGATCAGGCGGTGATCAACCGGATGGGCTTCAACAATCAGGGCCTGGAGGCCTTCGCCGTCGGCCTGTCCGCTCGGCCGCCGATCGGCATCGTCGGCGCCAATGTTGGCGCCAACAAGGACTCGGACGACCGGGCCGGCGACTATGGGCTGGGTCTGCGGCGGCTGTGGACCCTGGCGGACTATTTCACCCTCAACGTCTCCTCGCCCAACACGCCCGGGCTGCGCGACCTTCAGGCCAAGGCGGCGCTGCGGGAGTTGCTCGACGTGGTCGCCGAGACGCGGGCGTCCCTGAAGCGGGCGCACGGCGTCGACCGGCCTCTGTTCCTCAAGGTGGCGCCGGACCTCGGGCCGGGGGCCGTCGAGGATATTGTCGAGACGGCGGTCGCCTTTGGCCTTGACGGCCTGATTGTCTCCAACACCACCATCGAACGCTCGCCCACCTTGACCGGAGACCACCGGCGAGAGACCGGCGGCCTGTCCGGCGCGCCGTTATTCGAGCCTTCGACACGAATGCTGGCGCGGTTTTACGCGGCGGCTGGCGGGCGTCTCGTCCTGATCGGCGCCGGCGGGGTGGGATCTGGCGCCCAGGCCTACGCCAAGATCCGCGCCGGCGCCGCGGCCGTTCAGCTCTACACCGCCCTGGTGTTCCAGGGGCCGGGCCTGGTGACGCGGATTGCTCGCGACCTCGCCGCCCTTTTGCGCGCCGATGGCTTCGCCAGCGTCGCCGCAGCCGTTGGAACGGCCTGAATCGGCGGCGTCGCGCCGACGAGTCTCCAGCCTCGATTGCCCCTCGGCCCACAGTGCAGTATCGAAAGACATGGCGGAGCCCGCGCCCCCGGAAGAGCCTGTCGCGCCAGGCGAGCGCCGCTTCTTCTGGCGCCAAGGCCTGTCGTCCCGACTTCTGCTGCTCACGGTATTCATCGTGGTGCTGGCGAACCTGCTGATCCTGCCACCAAATCTGTCGGCTTTTGAGGAACAATGGCTGATCGACCGCCTGCGGGCGGCCGAGCTGGCGACGCTTGTCGAAGAGACGGCGCCGGGGGGCGTGGTCACCGACCGGGTTCGCAACATGCTGCTGGCCAACGCCGAGGTGGTTTCGGTGGCTCTGCAGGTGCGCAACGAACGACGCCTGATTCTCGCCGCGCCGCGCCTGGCACGCACCCCCTATCTTGTCGACCTGCGCCGTCCCGATCCGTTGTTCTGGCTGGCGCCGTTCCGCACCCTGACAGAGGGCGGCGACCGGATGGTGCGGGTCATGGCCAAGCCCCGGTTTCGCGAAGGGGAGTTCGTCGAGGTCGTGGCGTCGGACGGACCGCTGAAGCTCGCGCTGCTCAACCAGCTTGGGCGCCTGATGAGCATCGCCGTGTTCACGTCGCTGATGGCCGGCGGCGTGGTCTATCTGTCGCTGACCCTGTTCCTCGTGCGGCCGATGCGTCGCATCACCCTGTCGATGGAGCGTTTCCGGGCTGATCCGGACGACCCCAGGGCCGTGCTGCCGCCGTCCGGACGTCCGGACGAAATCGGCCGGGCCCAGAGCGAACTGGGTCGGATGCAGGCCGATCTCCGCGCCGCCTTGGCCTCGCGCGCCCGGCTGGCGGCCCTTGGCGAGGCCGTGGCCAAGATCAATCACGACTTGCGCAACATGCTCACCAGCGCCCAGATCGCGTCCGAACGCATGGCCTTGTCCGGCGATCCCCGGGTCGCCCAGGCCCTGCCTCGGCTGGAGCGGGCGCTGAACCGCGCCATCCTGTTGGCCTCCAATGTCCTGACCTTCGGCCGCACCGAGGAGCCGCCGCCCGACAAACGCCGCCAGCCCTTGAGGCCGGCCCTCGAAGCGGCGGGCGAAGACGCCGGCCTGATGGCCGCGGGCGTTCGTCTGGAGACCGAAATCGATTCGGCCGCCGCCATCGAGGCCGATCCCGAACAGCTTCACCGGATTCTGGTCAATCTGCTGCGCAACGCTCGCGAGGCGATAGAGTCAGACCCTGGCCGCGAGGGGGTCGGCCGGGTGATCGCGGCCATCGCGATCGATGACGGCTGGCGCCGGCTTAGACTTGTTGACGATGGGCCGGGCCTGCCGCAACGGGCGCGGACCCACCTGTTCCAGCCTTTCGCCGGCTCCACCCGCGACGGCGGGGCGGGGCTCGGCCTGGCCATCGCCCGGGAACTGGCCCAGGCCCATGGCTGGGATCTGGTTCTCGCCTCGACCGGACCCGAAGGGACCGTCTTCGAACTGATCCTGCCGGCTGGATCGGTGGGTTAGGACGGGTCCCAGTCCACGTGGGCGCCGTGGGGGTGGACCACCGCCAGGCGGCGTTCCCGGCCATCCGGCCACAAGGTCAGCCGCAACTCCATTGGCGCTAAGTGACCGGGCGGCTCCATGCGCAGCCAGGCGAAGGGCGCCTGGGCCGTCGCCTTGTCCCCGAGGTTTTCGATAAGCGCGGTCAACGCCGCTCGGCTATGGGGCGGCAGGTATTGCCAGAACACCGAGTGAAACAGCACGGTTGCGGCGCCAGGCGCCGGAACGGCGCGAGACGCCCAGAGGACCGCATCCTCGGCGTCGACCCGGGCGCCGGCCTCCAGGGCCATGGTGATTGCCGCTTCCAGTCGGTCAAGACGCTCGAACTGCCCCGCCCATACGTAGGCTTTCAGACGTCGTCGCGCGACCGGATCGCGAAGATCGACCGGCTTGCGGTCGCATGCGGCGCGGCTGGCGACGGTGACGCCGCCCGGGAACGACGGCGGCGGCCCGTGCCATTCGGCGCTCAGGCGAACAGGAGAGTTCGCGGCGCCCCAGGCTCCCGCGGACCCCAGATCGTAACGATAGCGATCCCAGAGCTGATTCAGCCCGGCGCTCGCCCCGAGTTCGAAGAGCCGCAGAGGCAGGTTGGTTTCCCTGACGATGGTCAGGAAGCCGGCCAGAAGGCACGCGGATCGTCCGACCTCGTTGGTCTGAGGCTCGTGAGCCATGAAGGCGACGAAGGTGTCGGGCCGAGACACAATCTCGGCCGACAGGGCGGCCCAGGCCGCAGTTGCGTCGCCTTGGGGCCGTTCGCGCGTGGGATAGGCGGCGGCCAAGTCCGGCGCCTGCCCGGAAAGCGCCAGGTCGTGAGACGCCGCGAGCCAGCGGAGGGGGACCGCATGGTCGACGACATCGCGCAGGCCCGCCGTGCGCCATGGGGACAGAAGCGCCGCGACGGGGCCTCCGGTCTCGATGTCCCGTGTCGCACGTGTCAACAGATCCCCGCTGAACGGCGAGCCCGATCCGGCGCACCACCCTGCCTGGATTTCGAAAATCTGGGAGAGGGCCCCCTGGGTTGCAGCTCCGGGACCGGTGCGCTCGGTGTCGGTCATGAGCCTAATCATGGCCGTCGCCTCGAGGCGGTCAATGTTGATAATGCCGATGAATCGCCACTGTTCGGCGGCCGCTGATCCTCAGCGCCCACGGAACACCGGCGCGCGCTTCTCCAGGAAGCTCTTGACCCCTTCGCGGTGATCCTCGGTGGCGAACAGGCGGTAGATGGTCTCGATCGCCCAGGCGCCGATCTCCTTCGGGTCGCCCGGTGTGGTCTTGCGCAGGCCCTGCTTCATCGCCTTCAGCGCCAGGGGCGGGTTGGCGGCGATCCGGCCGGCCAAGGCCAGGGCGGTCGGCAGCAGGTCCTCATGTGCGGTGACCTGGCTGACCAGGCCGATCCGCGCGGCTTCGACGGCGTCGACGGCGTCGCCCGTGTACAGCAGCTCGGCGGCCTTGGCTGGGCCGACCAGCGACGGCAGTTTCCACAGGCCGCCGACGTCGCAGATCAGGCCGCGCTTGATGAACAGCTCGGCGAACACCGCCCGCTCCGAGGCGATGCGGATGTCGGCGTAGAGCGCCAGCTCCATGCCCCAGCCCACCGCCGAGCCATTGACGGCCGCGATCACCGGCTTGTCGCAGTCGATCGCCGCCATCGCCGCCGGGGTGGCCCTGTAGTCGGTCCGAACCGGCTTGGGGGCGTCGGAGACCTCGCCGGTCATCATCTCCTTGACGTCCTCGCCCGAACAGAACGCCGGATCTGCGCCGGTGACGACCACGCAGCGGGCGTCGACGTCGAGCGTGGCGAAACGGAACGCCGCCTCGACCTCGTCATAGGCCCGACGGTTGAGCGCGTTGCGCCGCTGCGGACGGTTTAGGGTGATACGGGCGACGCCGTCTTGCGTCTCATAGAGAACGCAGGTGAAGTCCCGGGGATGGATGGCCGGCTCTTGCATGGGTGGCTTCCTCGCTTTTTGAATGACTCCCATCATGCGGGCGTGCTTTCAAGAGCCAAATCAGAACGTGTTCTAGGGAAGAGCCGACCCATGAGTGAAGACGCCGCGCTGGATCCCAGCCAACCCTCGATCGGCGAGGTGCGCGACAACCAGCGGCTGGACATGGCCAGGCTGGAGCCCTGGTTCCGGGCCAACGTCGAATCTCCGGCCGAGCCGCTGGTGCTCAGCCAGTTCAATCGCGGGGCCTCCAACCCGACCTACCTGATCACGGCCGGCGACAGGCGCTGGGTGCTGCGCAAGAAGCCGCCGGGCGAACTGCTGGCCAGCGCCCACCAGGTCGACCGCGAATTCCGGGCGATGTCGGCCCTGGGCTCGATCGACTTTCCAGTGCCGAAGATGCGCGCCTTGTGCGAGGACGTCTCGGTGGTGGGCACCACCTTCTATGTGATGGACTTCCTTGAGGGACGGATCTTCCGCAACGCCCGGCTGCCGGGGATGGAGCCGGCCGAGCGCGCGGCGATCTACGACAATTTGAACGACACGCTCGCTCGGCTCCACAAGGTGGATTACGCCGCCATTGGCCTGGCCGACTACGGTCGGCCAGGCAACTACTTCCAGCGCCAGATTGACCGATGGACCAAGCAGTACCGGGGCGCCGAGACCGATCTGATTCCGGAAATGGAGCGGCTGATCGCCGAACTGCCCGGTCGCATCCCGGTCAGCGACGAGGTCAGCATCGCCCACGGCGACTACCGGCTGGAAAACGTGATGTTCCACCCCACCGAGCCCCGCATCATTGCCGTGCTCGACTGGGAGCTGTCGACCCTGGGCCATCCCTTGGCCGACATCGCCTACGGCTGCATCCTCTACCATTCGGATTCGGAGAGCTGGGGCACGCTCAATGGGGTTGACCTGAAAGCCGCGGGCATTCCCAGCGAGAGCGACTATGTCGCCGCCTACTGCCGGCGCACCGGCCGCGACGGTATCCCCGGCTTCAACGTCTACCTCGCCTTCTCGATGTTCCGCCTGGCGTCGATCGGCCAGGGCGTGTTCAAGCGCAACCTGATCGGCATCGGCAACAGCCCGGCGTCGGGCGACAATTCCCACACCAGACACCTCGCGGCCACGGCCTGCGCCGTGCTGGATCGGTGACGCCGGCCGGCGCCTCGACGGCGGCTGGCCTCTACGCCCTTGTCGCGGCGTCGATGGCGGGCGCCTGCGATCTTCACGCGGCGGACGCGGGAAAGGCCGGTCCCGGCTGCGCCCAGGCCTGGATGGATCGCAACCTGCGGCTGAACGACATCCTCACCGTCGGCACGCATAACAGCTACAAGCAGGCGATCCCGCCGCCGATCATGGGCCTGCTCAGGGCCGCTGCGCCGAAGTCGGCGTTCGGGCTCGACTACCATCATGGGCCTCTGGCCGATCAGCTCGACGACGGCGCCCGGGCATTGGAGCTCGACCTGGCCTACGACCCCCAAGGCGGCCGGTTCGCCCATCCGGCGGGACTGAAACTGACCAGCCAGGCGCCGGATGACGCCTATGTCGCGGCCATGTCCCGGCCGGGGCTGAAGGTGCTGCACGTGCAGGATGTCGATTTCGGAACCTCGTGCCTGGCTTTCGTCGATTGCCTGAGGATCATCCGCGCTTGGAGCCTCGCCCACCCGCGGCACACGCCGATCCTGATCACCATGAACACCAATGACGAAAAGGCCCATATGCCCGGCGGCGTCGATGAACTGCCGTTCGATACGAGTGCCTACGACGCGGTCGATGCCGAGATCGCCTCGGTGTTTCCCAAGGCCGCCCTGATCACCCCGGATCAGGTCCGGGGTCGTTACCCGACCCTGCGCGAGGCGGTGCTGCGACGTGGCTGGCCAACCCTCGGGGCCGCCCGGGGCAAGGTGCTGTTCGCGGTGGACGAGGAACCGCCGCATATCGCGGCCTACCGCGGCGCCCGTCACTCCCTTGAGGGCCGGCTGATGTTCGTCAACACCGACGAGGCCTCGCCGGCCTCGGCCTACATCACCCTCAACGAGACCTCGGACCTGCCCCGAATCGCCGCCGACGTGAAGGCGGGACTGCTGGTCCGCACCCGCGCCGACGCCGATACGGTGGAGGCCCGCGCCAACGACACCCGCCGCCGCGACGCCGCCCTGGCCTCCGGCGCACAATATGTCTCCACCGACTATCGCCACCCGGATCCGCGCTGGCCCGCCTACGAGGCGCGACTGCCGGGCGGCGCCGTGGCGGTATGCAACCCGGTTCGTCAGCCGGAGCGTTGCGCGGGACTCGCCATCGAGCCCTGACGTCACCACAGCGTAATCACAAAGCAGACCACGAGGAAACGAGATGGCTGATCAAAAGGGACGCGTGGCGGGCAAGGTCGCTCTGGTCACGGGCGCGGCTTCTGGGCTGGGGGCCGAGACCGCCCGGCGCCTGGCGCGGGAGGGGGCGTCGGTTCTGCTCACCGACCTTTCGGTCGATGCGGGAGAGGCCGTGGCGAACGGCATTCTCGATGCTGGCGGCCAGGCGACCTTCATCGCTCACGACGTCGTCAGCGAGTCCGACTGGGCCCGCGTCGTCGCTGAGGCGGTTGACCGCTTCGGCGGCCTGCATGTGCTGGTCAACAACGCCGGCGTGTCGGGCGGACCGCTTGAGCTGATGTCCCACACCCTGGAGGACTGGCGGCGGGTCCTGTCGGTCAACCTCGACGGCGTGTTCCTCGGCCTGCGTCACGGCGGGCCGGCCATCGCCGCGGCGGGCGGCGGATCTGTGATCAACCTGTCATCGATCCTCGGCAAGGTCGGCATGCCGGGCGCCGCCGCCTACTGCGCCTCCAAGGGGGCGGTGCTGATGCTGACCAAGGCCGCCGCCCTGGAGTGGGCGGCGGCCAACATCCGCGTCAATTCGGTCCATCCTGGTTTCATCGATACGCCGATGGTGTCGGGCGCCCTGCACGCGGCGGAGAACGGCAATGAGATGCGCGCGATGATCATCTCGCGCCACGCCCTGGGCCGCCTCGGCGCGCCCCGCGAGATCGCCGACGCCATCGTGTTCCTGGCCTCCGACGAATCCAGCTTCATGACCGGCTCGGAGCTCGTGGTGGACGGCGGCTACACCGCCCAGTAGCAGGCGCCCGTCAGGGCGCGCAGCAGCCGCGCGCCACGCCTTCCCGGCG
>CAIQDO010000009.1 GCA_903870555.1 uncultured Caulobacteraceae bacterium | reverse complement strand
CGGGCAGTCGGGGCGCATCGGCCGACAGGAAGGGCAGGGGACAGCCGGAGTTGCGCGCGTCGCGATGCTCGGCGGAGAGATAGAAATCGATGTAGGCGGCCAGGGCCTCGGAGGGCGTCCGGTTCTCCGTCTCCCGCTCAAGACGCCCACGCCCGTCGTCAAACATCTGACCGATCCCCGCGGCCACCAACTCGTCCTTGGAGGCGAAGTGGGCGTAGAACCCGCCGTGGGTGAGCCCGGCCTGGGCCATCACCCCCGCCACGCCGACCTTGAACGGGCCGTCGGCCCGGATCGCGCGGGCCGCCGCCTTCAGGACCTTCCGGCGAGTCTCCTGCTTGTGGTCGGCGTCGTAGCGCATGGCCTTGCGGGCTCCTTTATATGATGACTATAATATAACCATCGTCGCTGACAAGGCGCCAGCGCGGACAGGGGCCGAGCGATGACGGATACGACCGCACCGACGGCCGCCAACGCCCCGATCGACCCTTCCAGCCTGCCCGACAGAATGAAATATCTGATCTTCGGCGTGATGGCCTTTGGCCAGTTCATGGCCCTGATCGACATCCAGATCGTCGCCGCCTCGCTGAACAACGTCCAGGCCGGACTGTCCGCGGGACCTGACGAGATCAGCTGGGTGCAGACCGGCTATCTGATGGCCGAACTGGTGATGATCCCGTTCGCCGCCTTCCTGGCCCAGGCCCTGTCGACCCGCTGGCTGTTCGCCCTGTCCGCCGGGCTGTTCACGATCGCCAGCGCCCTGTGCGGCATGGCCTGGGACATCGGCTCGATGACGATCTTCCGGGTGATCCAGGGCTTCGTCGGCGGGGCGATGGTGCCGACGGTGTTCGCCACCGGCTACGCCCTGTTCTCGGGCAGGCAGCGGGCGATGATCCCGGCGATCCTGGGCATGGTGTCGGTGCTGGCGCCGACCCTGGGACCGACGGTCGGCGGCTGGCTGACCGACGCCATCGGCTGGCGCTCGATCTTCTACATCAACATCGTGCCGGGGATGATCGTCACGGCCCTGGCCATCGCCGTGATCCGCGTCGACCGGCCGAACCTGAAGATGCTGGCGACTATCGACTACGCCCACCTCGGTTCCCTGGCGGTGTTCCTCGGCTGCCTGGAGTATGTGCTGGAGGAGGGGCCCAAGCGCGAGTGGTTCGGCGATCCGCTGATCCAGAGCGTCGCCTGGGTGTCGCTGGTCGCCTTCGCCCTGTTCCTCGAGCGGTCGTTCAAGTCCAAGGGGCCGATCGTCAAGCTGACGCCGTTCCGCCGTCCAACCTTCGCCTTCGCCTGTGTCTTCAACCTGGTGATCGGCTTTGGACTCTATTCCTCGACCTATCTGATTCCGGTGTTCCTCGGCCGGGTGCGCGGCTTCGACAGCCTGCAGATCGGCACGACGGTGTTCGTCACCGGCGTCGCCCAGGTGGCTTCCACCGTCATCGCCGCCCGCGCGTCCCAGAGGATCGACCAGCGCATCATCATCGTTATCGGCCTGAGCCTGTTCGCCACCAGCCTGTGGCTGGCCTCGTTCCTGACGCCGCAATGGGGGTTCACGGCCCTGCTGGCGCCGCAGATGCTGCGCGGCTTCGCGATCATGCTGTGCATCGTGCCCAGCGTCGGCTTGGCGCTGAACGGCTTCGCCGCTTCCGAGCTGCGCTACGCGTCGGGCCTGTTCAACCTGATGCGCAACCTCGGCGGCGCCATCGGCATCGCCACGGTCAACACCTGGCTGGCCGACAACAGCCGCATCGAGGCCGCCAGGCTGGGTCAGGCGTTGGGGGAGTCTGGCCGACGCGCGCCCGATTTCCTGGCCGCGCTGACGGCGAGGCTGACGTCCGCCCATCCCGATCCCGCCCAGGCCGCGTTGCTCGCCCGCGCCGAATTCGGCCAGCTCGTCGGCCGTCTGGCCCTGACCTCGGCCTTCAACGACGTCTTCCGGCTGATGTCGTGGATCTTCCTCGCGGCCCTGGTGTTCGTGCCGTTCTGCCGCCCGTTGCCATCGACTCCGGTGGGGCCTCCGACGGACGTCCCTTGACCCATTCCGCCGACACAAGGAGCCTGCCGATGCCGGCCCGCGCCCGCCCGATGCTCGCCTGTCTGTTCCTGCCGCTGCTGGCCGGTTGCGTCGTGGGGCCGGACTATCAGCGGCCGGCGAGCGCCGCTCCCGCCGCCCAGGCGGTCGCGACGCCCGACGGCTGGTGGGCCGGGTTCGGCGACCCCGAGCTGGTGCGGGTGGTCGTCCACGCTCAGGCTGGCAACCTCGACATCGCCCAGGCCGAGGCGCGCGTGCGGGAGTCGCGAGCCCTGGCCCGGGCCGTCGGCGCCGCCCTTGCGCCGGCCGGAGCGCTGAACGCCCAGGCTCAGCAGGTCCGCCAGTCCCTGGAGAGCCCGATCGGATCGATCGGCCGCCACCTGCCAGGCTTCGCCCGCGATACGGCCATTTCCGACCTCGGCGCTGGGGCGTCGTGGGATCCGGACCTGTTCGGCGGCCTGCGGCGCGGGCGCCAAGCCGCCAGGGCCGAGGCCCAGGCCGCCGGCGACCGCGCCCTCGCCGTCCGGCTGGCGGTGGTCGCCGACGCCGCCGACGCCTACCTTCAGGTCCGCGCCTATCAGGCCCGAATCCAGGTCGCCGAAAGCCAGCAGTCGGTTGAGGACGATCTCGTTGAACTGGTCCGCAAGCAGGCCGCCCAGGGCGTGGCGCCCGATCGCGAGCTTCGCCAGACCCGCGCCGCCCTTGAGGGAGTCCGCGCCGCCTTGCCGCCCTTGCGCGCCGGCCTGGACGCCGAGCTCAACCGGCTGGACGTGCTGATGGGGGTAACTCCAGGGACCTGGCGGGCGGAGCTTTCGGCGACCGCCGGACCTCCGACGGCGCCGGCCCCGCGACCAGGCGACGGGCCGGCCGACCTGCTGCGTCGTCGCCCGGACATCCGGGCCGCGGAGCAGAGGCTGATCGCCGCCAACGCCCGCATTGGCCAGACCTTGGCCGAATATTATCCCAAGGTGTCGCTGTCGGCCCTGCTTGGGGTCGAGAGCCTCGACGCCGGGCGTCTGCTGACCCCGGCGGCGCTTCAGGCGGCGGGAAGCGGCGCGTTGCGTTGGCGGCTGTTCGATTTCGGGCGCGTCGATGCGGAAGTCGCCGGCGCGCGGGCTGCCGACGCCGAGGCGCTCGCCGCCTGGCGGGCGACCGCCCTGAGAGCCGCCGAAGAGGTGGAGGACGCCGTGACCGACCTGGCGCAGCAGAAGGCCCGGGCCGAGATCCTGCAGCGCCAGATCGCCGAACTGACCGTCGCCCGCCGCCAGGCGCAACAGGCCTACCAGGGCGGAGTGATCAGCCTGCTGGAAGTCCGCGAGGCCGATCGCAACCTGCTCGCCGCCTCCGACCAACTCGCGCAGGCGCGGGCGGGGGCCGCGCGCGCGGCGGTGGCGGCGTGGCGCGCGTTCGGCGGGGACCTATCCTAGACCAGCTTGGCCTTTTGCAGGGTCTTGTAGGCCTTGAGCACGCGCTGGAGCTTGGTCTCCGCCGAGCGGTCGCCGCCGTTGGCGTCGGGATGGCAGCGCTTGACCAGTTCGAGGTAGCGGACCCGGATCGCCGGCCCCTGGGCGGTCGAATCGAGGTCGAGGTCGGACAGGGCCGCCCGCTCGAGCTTGCCCAGTCGGCGGTCCCAGGCGGCCTGGGCGGCCTCCTCGGCGGTCTGGACGGTGGAGAACACACCATGGGGATCGCGGAACACGCCGCGAGTGGCGGCGGCTTCCTTGTTTCGGGCGCCGGACTTGAACGACCAGGTCGGTCGGCCGCCGGTGGACTGATCGTCCTTCATCTTGGCGGCGATCTCATCCTCGCTCATGCCGGCGAAGAAGTTCCAGCTGCGGTTGTACTCGGCGGCGTGGGGTTGGCAGAACCAGTAGTGGTCGAAGGGCAGGTCGCGGGATTTCGGCGCGCGGGTGGCGCCCGCCAGCATGCAGCCCTGGTGATCGCAGGGGCGCTCACCGGGCTTCAAGGTATGGACGTCGTCAGGCCGTTCCGGGGCCGCGGCCCCGGGCTTGGGGGGGCGGACACGAATATCGACGAAACGCGGACGATATTGAAAGGCGGGCGGCATGGAAGGGAGTATGAGGCCAAGCGACGACAGTTCAAGAATTGACAGACGATAATCGGACCTCGACCATGGGTGTGATCGCCGAACGCCTCCGCCAGAAGCTCACAGACGGCCTTTCGCCCACCGAGCTGGTCATCGACGACGATTCGGCGCGACACGCCGGTCATGGCGGCGCCAGGCCGGGCGGCGAGAGCCATTTCAACGTCACCATCGAATCTGCGGCCTTTTCGGGCCTCAACCCGGTGGCTCGACAACGGCTGGTCTATCGCCTGTTGGCCGAGGAACTGGCCGGGCCCGTCCACGCCCTCTCCCTGACCCTAAGGACGCCCGCCGCGGGTTAAGCCCTTCACGTCCGTCCTCTAAGCGCCGCTGACAGCGCCGCGTCGAGGCCGCCGGCCCGGAAGGGTTTTTGAAGCACGGGACAGCCCCTGTCCGCGGGCGGGATTGTCGCGCCGCCGAAGCCCGTCGAATAGACGATGGGCACGCCCCGCGCCCTCAGAATGTCTGCCACCGGAAACACCGGGACGCCGTTAAGGTCGATGTCGAGCATGGCGACGTCGATGGCGTGATCCGCCTCCGCCAGCGCCAAGGCCTCGCTCAGGGTGTTGGCCGGCCCGGCGACGGTGCAACCAAGATCCACCAGCATGTCCTCGATCATGATGGCGATCAGCATGTCGTCCTCGACGATCAGGATTCGGCGTCCCTGGAACGCATCGGCGGCGGGCATGGCGTCAGGCCACTTCCTCGCGGGCGAGGGGCGGGCTGACCCTCAGGGCGGTGATCTGGTTGCGCTGACGGCGCAGGATCTGGAAACGATGGTGGTGAAACAGGAACTTCTGTCCCGGCTCGGGAATCGTCCGGGCCTCGTGAATCACCAGACCCGCCACCGTCACCGCCAGGTCGTCGGGCAGGTCCCAGTCCATGGCCCGGTTCAGGTCGCGCACCGTGACGTCGCCGTCGACATGCACCGACCCGTCGGCCTGCCGGCGCACGCCCTGGATCGCCTCGTCGTGCTCGTCGTTGATCTCGCCGACGATCTCCTCGAGGATATCCTCCAGCGTCACCAGCCCCTGCAGGGCGCCGTATTCATCGACCACCAGGGCGAAGTGGGTGCGCGCCTTGAGGAAGGCGTTGAGCTGGTCCTTCAAATTGGTGGTGTCGGGGATGAACCACGGCTCGCGCAGGATGGCGGCGATGTCGATGGTGTCGACCGCGCCCACGGCGTGCGCCACCGCCCGCGCCAGATCCTTGGCGTGCAGCACCCCGACGATGTTCTCCGGCTCGTCCCGATAGAGCGGCAGGCGCGTATATTCGGACTCCAGGGCCCGGGCGATCAACTCGCGCGCCGGCAGGGCGGCGTCGATCATCTCGATGGACTTGCGGTGGACCATGATTTCCGAGACGTCCATGTCGGACAGGTCGAGCACACCGCCTAGCATCCGCCGGTCCCGGGACTCCACCGTCCCTTCCGAGTGATGGTAATTGACCGCCCCGCGGATCTCCTCGTGAGCGGCCAGCACATCGGTCTCCATGTCCAGATTGACTCCGAACGGGCGCAGCGTCTGACGCACGATCCATTGGATGGCGGTAATCACCGGGCCCAGCACCCACACCACCGCCAGCATCGGGGCGGAGAGGGCGCGGGCGACATCGTCGGCCCGGACGATGGCCAGGGTCTTGGGCAGGACCTCGACGAACACCACCACCAGCACCGTCATCACGCCTGTGGCCAAGGCCACGCCATAGGCGCCCGGAACGACCTTGGTGATCATTGTCGTCGCCAGGGCGGAACTGAGGATGTTGATGACGTTGTAGCCGATCAGCACTGCGCCGATCATCTTCTCCTGGTCCGACAGCAGCAGGTTCACCCGGTGCGCGCCGGGGTCCCCGTCGCGGTCCATCTGATGCATCCGGCCCCGGCTCGCTCTGGTCAGCGCGGTCTCGGCGGCGGAAAACACCGCCGACACCACCAGCAGCACCAGGATCAGCAATCCGACGATCCAGACGGCGGCCATCATGACAGGGCTCCCTCATCGATCAGAAAGGCGCGCAAGGCGGCGGCGTCGACACCCTTGGCCACGAAGGCGTCGCCGATGGCCCGCGCCAACACGAAGGTCAGGGCGCCGCCCTGCGCCTTCTTGTCCTGGGCCATGCTGGCGATCAGGTCGTCGGCCCGGAACGGATGGCCGGGCACGGCCCGCAGGTGGGTGGGCAGGCCGGCCGCGGCGATCGCCCGCTCCGCCCGGACCGCGTCCTGGCCGGCGCAGAGTCCAAGGCGAACGGAGAATCGGAACGCCAGGGCGCAGCCGAGCCCGACGGCCTCGCCATGCTTGAGGTCTTCGCCATAGCCGGTCGCCGACTCCACGGCGTGGCCAAAGGTGTGGCCGAGGTTGAGAAGGGCGCGCCGGCCGCCCTCGCGTTCGTCCTCGGCGACGATCTGGGCCTTCATCTCGACGCAGCGCCGCACCGCCCAGGCCAGAGGGCCGTCGTCGCGCGCCAGCACCTTGGCGCCGTCGGCCTCGAGGCCGACGAAGAAGGCGAGGTCGCCCAGCAGGGCGTATTTGATCACTTCGCCATAGCCGCAGGCCATTTCCCGATCGGGCAGGGTATCGAGCACGGCGAGGTCGGCCAGCACCAGCCTCGGCTGGTGGAAGGCGCCGATCAGGTTCTTGCCGCGCGGCGTGTCGATGGCGGTCTTGCCGCCCACCGAGGAGTCGACCTGGGCCAGCAGCGTGGTCGGAATCTGGATGAAGTCGATCCCCCGCTTGAAGATGGCGGCGGCGAATCCCGCCAGGTCGCCGATGACGCCGCCACCAAAGGCGATAATGAAATCGGAACGGTCGAGTTCCAGAGCGAGCAGGCGATCCGACAGGTCCGCGAGGCCCTCGAAACTTTTCGTTTCTTCTCCTGGCGGCAGTACGATCGAATGGGCGGTGATTCCACCGGCCTCGAGGACCCGCAGCAGTCGGTCGCCGTGCAGTGCGGCGACCGACCGGTCCATCACCACCGCGGTGGTCGGCCGGCGCAGCAGGGGGCGAACCAAGGCGCCGGCCCGGTCGATCAGGTCCCGGCCGATCATCACCGGATAGGACCGGCCTTCCAGGGCGACGGGGACGGCGTGGGTCATGCGGTCTTCTTCGCGTGGTCGGCCAGGGCCTTGAGGATGGCGTCCACCGCCACCTGGTGGGCGGCGTCGCCGGTTTCGACGACGATGTCCGCGGTCTGGAAAGCCGGATAGCGGTCACGTTCATGCGCCCGGAGCACTTCGAGCGGATCCTTGCCGGCGATCAACGGGCGATGGTCACGCCGTCCGACACGACGCGCCAGCACCTCGAGATCCGCCTTCAGCCAGACCGAGATGGCCTTTTCCTTGATCAGGGCCCGGGTCTCGTCCTGGGCGAAGGCGCCGCCGCCGGTGGCCAGCACATGCGGCGGCTCGTCGAGCAGGCGGCCGATCACGCGGCGCTCGCCGTCGCGAAAGGCGGGCTCGCCGAACAGGGCGAAGATCTCGGAGATGCTGCGGCCAGCCGCCGCCTCGATCTCGGTGTCGGCGTCCTTGAACGGCAGGCCGAGGGCGCCGGCCAGCCGGCGGCCGATGCTGCTCTTGCCGACGCCCATCAGACCGACGAGGGCGATGGTTTTTTCATAAGGGGGGGTGCGCGCGGTCATGACCGTTTGCGGCTTTACACGAGGGGGCGGCGTAGCGCCAAGCTCGCGGGTCGAGGCGGCCCCGGAAGACCGTATGAGAAGGACGAGGTGAAGCCTATGAAGGGGGCCGACTGGATCGAGGCGTTCCTGGAGATGATGGCCGCTGAGCGCGCCGCCGCCGCCAACACCCTGAAGGCCTACGCCCGCGATCTGGAGGACGCCCAGGCCTTCCTGAAAGGGCGCGGCCGCGACGTGGCCAACGCTGGCGCCGAGGATCTGGAGGCCTATCTGCAGGACCTTGCCACGCGCGGCCTTTCCGCCGCCACCGCCGCCCGCCGCCGTTCGGCCGCCCGGCAGTTCTATCGCTTCGTCCAGGAAGAGGGCTGGCGCGGCGAGGACCCGACGGCGCGCACCTTGGCCCCAAAACGTGGGCGGCCTCTGCCCAAGATCCTGACACGGGACGAGGCCCGGCGGCTGATCGAGGCGGCGGGGGCCCGCGACGGCGCCGCCGGCGCCCGCCTCGGCGCCATGGTTGAAATCCTCTACGCTTCCGGGCTGCGGGTGTCGGAGATGGTCGCCCTGCCCCTGGCGCCCTTCACCCAGGCGGCGCCCTATCTGATCGTCAAGGGCAAGGGCGGCAAGGAGCGGCTGGTCCCGCTCAGCGACACCGCCCGCCAGGCGGTGACGGCCTATCTCGCCGTCCGTCCTGGCTTCCTGCCCAAGGGCGTCAAGACGAGCCCCTGGCTGTTTCCCTCCCGCGGCCGGAGCGCCCGGCTGACGGCCCGGCGGTTCGCCCAGCTTCTCGACGAGGCCGCCGTGGCCGCCGGCATCGACCCGGCCAAGGTCAGCCCTCACGTGCTGCGCCACGCCTTCGCCAGCCATTTGCTCGAAGGCGGCGCCGACCTGCGCGTCGTCCAGACCCTGCTGGGGCACGCCGATATCGCCACCACCCAGATCTACACCCACGTCACCCAGGACCGACTGCGCGAGGTCGTCGAGACCAAGCACCCGCTGGGGCGGAAACCGGAGTAGGGGCAGCGGAGAGACGCTCCCGCCCCGGGTTCGTGGGCGTCATCGCCCGCAAGACGCCGTTGCAGGGAAGGTTGCGGGCGGGGACGCCCGCGAACCCGGTATCGCGACGCGGACGCCTTCGCGGTGTCGTCTAGGCCGCGGGCGGCTGCGTCTCAAGCAGCGGCAGCACCAGCTCCTTTGGCCGCGTCAGCCGGGTTCCGAGCGGGGTGACCACGATCGGGCGGTTGACCAGGATCGGATGGGCGACCATGGCGTCGAGAATCTGATCGTCCGTCGCCGTCGGCTTGAGCAGGCCGAGTTCCTCCGCCGGCGAGCCCATTTCGCGCAGGACCTCGCGGGGCTTCGAGCCCATGGCCGCGAACAGGCCCTCCAGTTGCGGCCGTGTCCAGCCCGTCTTCAAATATTCCACCACGGTGGGCTCGTAGCCGGCGGCCTGGACCAGGGCCACGGTATTGCGCGACGTCCCGCAGGCGGGATTGTGGAAGATGGTGATGGGGAAGGTGTTGCTCATGCCCGGCTGATAGCCGAAAGCGCGGTCCACCGCCACGGCGCCGCGCCAGCTTGCCCCGCCGCGCCTTCCCGCCTAACGTGCCCGCCCTTTTCCGGGCGGGACCGACCGACACACATGGCCGCACACTATCTGGAGTTCGAGCGCCCGATCGCGGAGCTGGAAGCCAAGATCGACGAGCTTTCCAAGCTCTCCGAGACCACCGGACCTGGCGCCTTCGACGCCGAGATCGTGGCCCTGCGCGACCGCGTCGGGCGGATGCGCACCGAGGCCTATTCGCACCTTGACGCCTGGCAGAAGACCCAGATCGCCCGCCATCCCCAGCGCCCGCACTTCGTCGACTATGTCGCCGGCCTGATCGAGGAGTTCGTCGAACTGCGCGGCGACCGCAAGTTCGCCGACGACCAGGCCATCCTCGGCGGCCTCGGCCGTTTCCGCGGCCAGCCGGTGATGGTGATCGGCCAGGAGAAGGGCCACGACACCACCACCCGCATCAAGCACAACTTCGGCGCGGCCCGCCCCGAGGGCTTCCGAAAAGCCGTGCGGCTGATGGACCTGGCCGAACAGTTCAACCTGCCCGTGTTGAGCTTCATCGACACCGGCGGGGCCTATCCGGGCATTGGCGGCGAGGAGCGCGGCGTCGCCGAGGCCATCGCCCGCGGCACCGAGCGCTGCATCACCCTGGGTGTGCCGATGATCGCGGTGATCACCGGCGAGGGCATGAGCGGCGGGGCCATCGGCATCGCCGCCGCCAATCGCGTGGTGATCCTGGAGCACGCCGTCTATGCGGTGATCTCGCCCGAAGGCTGCGCCTCGATTCTGCTGCGCGACCGCAGCCTGGCCGAAGGCGCCGCCAAGGCGATGAAGATCACCGCCGAGGACCTGATCGGCCTGAAGGTCGTCGACAGGATCGTCAAGGAGCCCATCGGCGGCGCCCATGCCGATCCCGCCCTGGCGATTCGTCGCGTCGGCGACGCGTTGGAGGAGGAGCTGGCGGCGCTGCTGCCGCTGTCGCCGGAGGCGTTGCGGGATCAGCGGGCGGAGCGGTTCTACGCGATCGGGCGGCCGTAGGGGGGGCGATAGGCCCCCTCCGTCGGCTTCGCCGACACCTCCCCCGCTTCGCAGGGGAGGATAACATCTCGCTCAATCCTCCCGTGCGCGAAGCGCGGGGGAGGGGGGCCGCCGAAGTCGGTGGAGGGGGCGAACCCCGCTCCGTGCCCCGCGAAGCTTAAGCCTTAGTGCTGGCTCTCGGGCATCCGAACGACCAGGCCATCCAGCGCGTCGGTGACCTTGATCTGGCAGGACAGGCGGGAATTGGCTTCGACGCCTTCGGCGAAGTCGAGCATCGATTCTTCCATCGCGGACTTGGCGCCGGTCTTCTCAAGCCAGGCCTTGTCGACATAGACGTGGCAGGTGGCGCAAGCGCAGGCGCCGCCGCAGTCGGCGTCGATGCCAGGGATGTTGTTTTTGACGGCGCCCTCCATCACCGACAGTCCGGTCTTCACGTCTATGACGTGCTCAACGCCATTGTTCTCGATGTAGGTGATCTTCGGCATGGACTCCCCGCGCGTGGATTTTTTTAGGCCGCGACCTCTTTCATGGAAACGGCCGGGTCCGCAAGCCTGGACCGCGAGATTGGGCGTCTTTGGCCGATCAACTGGCGCCCAGCCATGAATTCCGCCGGCGCGTTGACCGCCTCGACGGCCTGGATGATGTCGCCGGCGAGATGGAACACGGCGAATTTCCCGCTGGCCGGGTCGCCCCGCACCAGGATGTCGTCGACGTCGAACGGCAGGCCGGCGAACTGGTATTTGAGGTCATACTGGTCCGACCAGTTCCACGTCACCTCATGGGCGGGCGGCGGGCGGCCGGTAATGACGCAAGCCGCCTGACGCGCCTGCTCCAGGGCATTGGCGACGCTCTCCAACCGGAAGCTGCGCTTGTAGTGGGGCAGGGGCCGGTGGCTGACGTCGCCGATAGCGAAGATGTCCGGGTCGCTGGTCAGGGCGTGGCCGTCGACGTTGATCCCGCCGTTGCAATGCAGACCGGCTTCGGCGGCGATCTCGTCGTTCGGCGGCGCGCCTATGCCCACCAGGGCCACATCGCAGCCGATCGTCCGGCCGTCGGCCAGGCAGACCCCGGAGATATGGCCGTCCGCGCCGGCCAGGGACTCCACCATGGCGTTGAGTTCGAAATCGACGCCGTGCTTGCGGTGATAGTCGGTGAAGAACTCCGACAGCACCGCGCAGGCCACCCGGGCCAGGATGCGCGGCTCGCGTTCGATAACCACCGCCTCGGCGCCCAGGGCGCGGGCGGAGGCCGCCGCCTCCAGTCCGATATAGCCGCCGCCGATCACGGCCAGCCGCCTGCCGGGACGCAGGGCCGCCTTAAGCGCCTCGGCGTCCGCCGCCGACCGCAGGCTAAGCACGCCCCTCAGGTCGGCGCCGGGGATCGGCAAGGCGCGGGCCCGGGCGCCTGTGGCGATGATCAGCTTGGCGTAGGGCAGCTCGCGGCCGTCGGACAGGGCGACCACATGGTCGGCGCGGCGGATGGCCTCGACCTTCACCCCGAGAATCAGGTCGATGCCGGTCTCGGCGTAGAATTCCTGGGGCTTCAAGGCCAGGCTGTCGGCGTCTG
>CAIQDO010000008.1 GCA_903870555.1 uncultured Caulobacteraceae bacterium | reverse complement strand
CGTCGGAAAACCCAACCCTGGTCAACGCCGCTCGCCTCGCCGTCCTCGACGCCTCCCGCCTGCAGCTCGAACTGGCCCGGGCCCAAGCGGCCGAGCACGTCTATATCGACAATGCTTACAAGAACTTACAGGCGTGCCAGCATGGCGACGAGCCGCCGGAAGGCAATCCGGACGCCCCGTGCGCCCCGACATCAGCGACCCTGGCGCTCCCCGCCGGCTCCCCTTCCGCTCCCCCACAGCTCCCCTCCGGCTCCCCCGGCGCTCCCTCCGGGCTCCCCGCCAGCGCCCCTCCGGCTCCCCGCGCGCTCCCCGGCCTTTCGGGCGCGGCCTAGCTAGGCGGCGGCCACGGTCTCCAGCACCGCCGCGCCATAGCGGTCGAGCTTGCCCTGGCCCACGCCGTTGATCGCCGCCAGGGCGGTATGGTTGCGCGGGCGGGCGCGGGCGATGTCGGCCAGGGTCTGGTCGTGAAAGATCACATAGGGCGGCAGGCCCTGGCGGGCGGCCTCGCCGCGGCGCCAGGCGCGCAGGGCCTCGAACAGGGTCAGGGCCTCGCCGTCGAGATCGGCGGAGGCGTCGGCGCGCTTCTTCGGCCGGCCCGGCCCCCGGCCGCCGGCCGCCGAGTCCTGGGCCTCGGGCGCCTGCAGCACCGTCAGGCGCCGCTCGCCGCGATAGACCGCCCGCACCGCCTCCGGATCGGCCAGGGTGATCAGCGGCCGGCCGTCGTTGGGCTGCTCCACCAGCAGGCCCTCGAACATCAGCTGGTCGATCAGGTCGCGCCAGCCGCTGGGGCTGAACTCCTGGCCGACGCCATAGGTCGACATCGCCGCCTCGGATTCGCTGACGCCCTTGGTCTTGCCCAGCAGGTGCTCGACGATCCGGCCGCGGCCGAACCGGCCGCCCAGCCGGTGCACCGCCGACAGCGCCTTCTGCGCCGCCAGGGTCACCTCCACCCCCATGGGCGGGTTGAGGCAGCGGTCGCACTGGCCGCAGGGCGCGGCGTCGGTCTCGCCGAAATAGCGCCGCACCGCCGCCGCGCGGCAGGTCGGCCCCTCGAGCATGGCGTAGAGCTGGCGCACCTTGCGCGTCTTCACCTGCGCCACCGCCTCGGGCATCTCGCGGCGGCGGATGCGCTCCAGCGCCCAGTTCATGTCGCCGGCGCCATAGAGGGTGATCCCCTCGGCCGGATCGCCGTCGCGCCCGGCCCGGCCGATCTCCTGCCAATAGGCCTCGATGGCGCCGGGCGGATCGGCGTGGATCACGAAGCGCACGTCCGGCTTGTCGATGCCCATGCCAAAGGCGATGGTCGCCACCATCACCGCCGACTCCTCGGCCAGGAACCAGCTCAGCCGGTCGTGACGCACCGACTTGTCCAGGCCGGCGTGATAGGCCTTGGCCGCCACGCCCTCGGTCGCCAGCCGCTCGGCCAGCTTCTCGGCCCCGTCGCGCGAGCCGCTGTAGACGATGCCCGACTGGCCGGCGCGGGCCTTGACCAGGGCGGCCACCCGGTCGTGCGGCTTGGGCCGCTTGCGCTCGGCCGACAGGGCCAGCTCGGGCCGGGCGAAGCTGGCGACGAACTCCGCCGCCCCCTCCAGCCGCAGCTCGGCGCGGATGTCGGCGCGGGTGCG
>CAIQDO010000007.1 GCA_903870555.1 uncultured Caulobacteraceae bacterium | reverse complement strand
GGACCAACCAACCTTGACAAATCGTCCAAATCTTTGCAATATGCGCGTTTCACAAATCGGAACCCGGCATGCCCCACCTGATGCCTTCCAGGCTCGAAACCGTCGCCCGACTGATCGCCCGCGGCTATCCGCCGGTTCTGGCCAGCGCGCGCGCGGGCTACAGGGCTCTCAACCGCCGCAACGTCGATAAACGCGCCGCCCTGCCGGCGGTCGTCGCGCGGATCGCGGAAATCCAGGCGGCGGCCTCACGCCCAGTCCCGGTTTGTGATAGACAGGACCCAACGCCCATCGACAGCAAAGGCGGGCCCGAATGAACAAGACCGGGTCTCGGCCGCCCACACAAATTCCGCCCAGTGTGCGATTTCCCACGTCCAAACCGCCCGGCGCGGCCTAACGATCGGACCAGGGGAAGTGAACGGCGTACCGCCCGGCGCGCCACGGCTAACGGCCGTCTCGACCGGGTTCGTCACAGTGACTAGGGTGGGAGGGCTTCGGCCAGGGGCGACCGATTCTGTCGTGCCACGCCGCTATGCTCATCGACGGTCATCGCCAAGCGTCTTGGGACTATCGTGAACACGTCGGACCTCGATATCGATCGCTCGATGGAACCCGCCTCGCCAGCCGTCGGCGGCGCAAGCATCGTGGTGTGTGTTATTCGAATGGCTAGCCGGTTTGGATGGATTGGCCGGTCAAGCTGATGGGGTCAATGTGAAGCTCGAGGATATCAAAAAAGGCCTGACTCTCCGCGGTGTCGCGCCGGATCGTCTGGTCACGGTCGTTGCTGCCGACCTCCACGGCGCCGACTCCCTGGAGATCGTCTACAAGATCGACGGAGCGCTCCACGAGCGCCTGCTGACGCGGGGCGACGAGGCGGCGATCAGTGTCGCGACGACGGAGCGGCCGTTCTCCTTCGACGGCGACGGGGCCGCTTTCCAACTCGCCTGCGAAGCCAAGCGCATGGACCTCGCGTTCCTGTTCGATCCCATGATGGCGGTTCACACGGCGAACGTGGAGCCGCTGCCGCACCAGATCACCGCGGTTTATGAAGCGATGCTCCCGCGTCAGCCGCTGCGGTTCGTGCTCGCCGACGACCCCGGGGCGGGCAAGACGATTATGGCTGGCCTCTATATCCGCGAGCTGCTGGTGCGCGCCGACGCCCGGCGCATCCTGATCGTCGCGCCCGGCAGCCTGGTCGAACAGTGGCGGGACGAGCTTTCCGAGAAATTCGGTCTCGATTTCCGCGTGTTTTCGCCGGAGCTGGAGAAGGCCTCCGCCAGCCCCAACCCCTTCGACGACTACCCCCAGCTCATCGTTCGGCTCGACCAGATGGCCCGAAACGAGGAGCTTCAGGAGAAGCTCTGCAAGGCCGGCTGGGATCTGGTGGTGTTCGACGAAGCCCACAAGCTGGCGGCGCATTTCTATGGCCAGAAGCTCGAAAAGACCGGGCGTTATCGATTCGCGGAGACCCTGGGCGCCCACACCCGCCACCTGCTTCTGATGACGGCCACTCCGCACAACGGCAAGGAGGAGGACTTCCAACTCTTCCTCGCACTGCTGGATTCCGACCGGTTCTACGGAAAGTTCCGCGACGGCGTCCACAAGGTCGACGCCACCGACCTCATGCGTCGCATGGTCAAGGAGGAGATGGTTCGGTTCGACAACACGCCGCTCTTTCCGGAGCGGATCGCCAAGACCGTCAACTATACGCTCTCCGAACTCGAAGCCCGCTTGTACGAGGCCGTCACCGAATACGTCCGCACCGAAATGGGCAAGGCGGACAACCTTGACGGCAAGCGTAAGGGGTCGGTTGGCTTCGCCCTGACCTCGCTCCAGCGGCGGCTGGCGTCCAGTCCCGAGGCGATTTTCCAATCTCTGCGTCGTCGCCGGGAGCGGCTCCACGCCCGCGTCCAGGAAGAACGCCTCGGTATCCGCGGCCGGC
>CAIQDO010000006.1 GCA_903870555.1 uncultured Caulobacteraceae bacterium | reverse complement strand
GAGCGGCGCGGCGGCGTGGCCATTGGCGGTCGCCAGCAGGCGCAGGCTAAGGAACAGGGTCAGCAGTCCGGTGACCGTCGCCGTTGTCGACACCGCCTCGCGCGCCGTTCCCGGCGCATTGGGCGTCTTCAGCGCGCGCCAGGTCAGGGCGTGAAGCGCCACGGCCAGGCCGCCGGTCCAGGCCAGATCGCTCGAGCCCAGGCGCCCGCGTAGGGCGTCGCCGGCGATCCGTGGCCCCAGAAGCGCCAGAAGGCTGACGAGCGTGGCGAGCGCCGAGGCTTCGGCCAGGCCGCGCCAGGGAAGGCGCCGTGCGAGGAGAGCCAGGCCCAAGGCGAGCAACCCGTAGGCCAGGGGTTCGGGACGGCCGGCGAGGCCGGTGTGGATCGCCAGGCCGAGGATTTCGGCAGCCGCGCCGATCCAGGCCGCCAGGGCCAGATCGTGGGCCGTATCAGGCGACCGCCGGGCGATCAGCGTCGCGCCGAGGGCGAACAGGACCGCGATGGCGACGAACAGCGCCCCGCCCCATGCCGTCGTCACGGCGTTGGCCAGAAGGCCGCGCAGCAGCGTCATGGCCAGCGCCGCGCCGACGGCGGCGATCACCCCGGCCGGCGCCAGCTTTCGGTCCTTCATGGTCAGACCAAGCCCCGCGGCGGCCAAGGCCCCGACCGGGAGCAGTAGCCACAACAGGCCGGGCGCCGCATGGCCGGAGAAATACAGATCGTCGGCGCCCAGGGCGACGACGACGAGGCCCAGGGCCGGCGCGGCGAGCAGCCAGGGTCGGCCGAAGCCCTGGGCGATAGCTGCGGCGGCCAGGATGGCCAGGGCCGCGCCGACCAGGGATGGGGCGAGACCCGGAACGCTGGCGGCGCTCGCCGACATCGCCGCCCAGAGGACGGTGGCGCCGATCACGGCGATCATCGGCGTTCGCGCGCTCGCCTTCGACGTTTGTCGCGCGGCCGACGCGGCCAGCAGCGCCAGGGCCGGGGCCGCCGTCAGCAGACCCGCGGCGCCCATCACGTCGTGGTCGACGACCCGATCGGCGATCCAGACGGCGACCGTCGCCAGGCTTACCAACCCGACCCAGCCCCAGCCGCGGCGGGACATCGCCGCCAACCCGGTGGCGAGGATCAGCACGAGGTAGCCGTCAAGGGCGACGCCGTTCCAGCTTGGTGGGTTGCAGATCGCCGGAGCGGCGAAGGCGCCGAGGATCGCCAGCAGTCCGAGCGGTTCGCCATGGATCGCCGCCAGGGCCAGCAGCCCCAGCGACACCGCCGCCAGCAGGCTCGCGGCGACCGGAACGCCCATGAAATGATAGAGGGCGTAGGCCGCCCAGATCGCCGCATAGAGGGTGACGGCGCCGGCCGCCGAAGCCATCGCGGCGGCGAGGCGATGGGGACCGCCAGGGCGTTGCGTGCGGCGGCGAATGGCTTCGCCCGCCGCCAGCATCGCCGGACCGAGCCCCGCCGCGGCGCCGATCCGCAGCGCCGGGGTGAACCAGCCGCGCTGGGCGGCGAAGGCGGCCAGCAAAGCCCCGCCGAGCGCCAGCGCCCCGCCGCCCAGCCACGCCAGGCCGTTCTCGGACATCCAGGTGGAGAGGCCCGCCGCGGGGAGGGCGGGACGACGGCGCGCCGTCGTCGGTTCGGGCGCCGGAGGCACAGGCGGGGACGGACGCCAGGTCGGCTGAAACGGCGGCGTCGGAGGGACCTGAGCCGGGCGAGGCGATGGCGTCGGGACTGCCGGCTGATCGACAGCGGCCGGCGGACGGGCCGGTTCCGGGATCGGCCGACGCCTCAGGTCGCGGATCGCGGCTTCCGCCGACGCCAGGCGAATCTGGATGATCAGAACCCAGGCCGCGAGGCCCAGTAGCAACAGCCATTCCACCGTTGAGCCCCCGCCGCCAATTGCGACTCGAGCCTAGCCTGTGTCGCGCGCCGGTGACAGCGACGACAGCCCAGGGGGGCCGCGTCACCGGAGCGGCTTCCCGGCGACGGTCAAGGATGCTTAGGATCGCGCTTTCAGTCCATCGGAGGCCCCGTCCCGCATGCGCATCGCCATCTCCATCACCCTCGCCGCCATCTTGCTGGGCGCCGCTCCGGCCCTGGCCCAGGGAACGGCGTCCGGGCCGGACGCCTCCATGGCCGTCGCCTCGAAATCGGCGGCCTCCCGCTCCGATGCCGGTGGGCGTGGCGTGGGCGGGGCCGATCAGCCGCTCGGTGTCGCCCAGACGCCGCCGGGCGAGGGCGGACGTTCCGATCCGAGCTGTGACGCGACCGGTCCATCGGCCTCCGGCGAAGGGGCCGCCTCCAAGGACCCCCGCGCCGACCGGGCGCGCTGTCGCAAGCTCACCGACAACCTGATCGCCACGGCCCCGATCGTCGAGGTCCGCAAGGTCAGCCATCACCAGGCGACGATCGGCGGCCACGCGATGAGTTACACCGCCACCGCCGGCACCCTCACCGTGCGCGACGACGAGGGCAAGCCGACCCTGTCGATGTTCTATGTCGCCTACACCGCCGACGGCGTGCAGGGCGGCGCCCGGCCGGTGACCTTCCTCTACAACGGCGGTCCGGGGTCCTCGACCCTGTGGCTGCACATGGGCTCGCTGGGTCCGGTCCGGGTCGCCACCGACAGCCCCAAGCCGACCCGCGGCGCCCCTTTCGCGGTGGTCAACAACAACGAGAGCCTGCTCGACAAGTCGGATCTGGTGTTCATCGACGCCCCCGGCGCCGGCTTCTCGCGACCGCTGGGCGACACCAAACTGGCGGCGTTCTGGGGCACCGACCCGGACATCGACGCCTTCGCGCGGGGCATCGAGCGCTACCTGACCGTCTATGACCGCTGGAACTCGCCCAAGGTGATCTTCGGCGAATCCTACGGCACCACCCGCTCGGCCGGCCTCGCCTATCGCCTGCAGCAGGACGGCGTGCAGCTGAACGGCGTGGTGCTGCTGTCGTCCATCCTCAACTACGGCCGGCGGGACCCGGGCTTCGACCAGGAGACGATCAACTACCTGCCGTCCTATGCGGCGGCGGCGGCCTATCATCATCGTCTGGCGACGGCGCCGGCCGATGTCCTGGCCTGGCTGCACGAGGTGCGCGACTTCGCCCGTGGCCCCTACGCCCTCGCCCTGGCCAAGGGCCACGACATCGAGCCCGCCGAGCGGCAGGCGATCGCCGAGAAGCTCGCGGCCTATACCGGCCTCTCGGTCCGCTACATCCTGGAGGCGGATCTGAGAGTGTCGCCAGGCCGGTTCCGCAAGGAGCTGCTGCGCGATCAGCGCCTGACCCTTGGTCGTTATGACGCCCGCTTCACCGGCGAGGATGTCGACGCCGCCGGAGAGTCTCCGGAATTCGACGCCTCGGACGCCGGCATCACCGGCGCCTTCGTCTCCGCGTTTCATCACTACCTGACAGCGGACCTCGGCTTCACCAGCGACCTGACCTACCGCCCGACGTTCTACTCGGCCGGCATCCAATGGGATTTCCGCCACAGGGCGCCGGGCGGCCGGGGCGAATACGACCTCAACACCGCCGACGTCGCCTTGGACCTGTCGGCGGCCATGCGGCAGAATCCGCACCTGCTGCTCTACAGCCTCAACGGCCTCTACGATTTCGCCACGCCGTTCTTCGGCACGGAATACGACCTCGGCCACATGCAACTCGACCCGGCCACCAAGGGCAACGTCCGCTTCGCCTACTATCCCTCCGGCCACATGGTCTATCTCAACACCGACGCCCTCAAGACGATGAAGGCCGACCTGGCGCGCTACTACGACGAGGCGACCGCGGCCCGCTGATCGCCCAAACGAAAACCCCCGCCAGGCTCGCGCCGGGCGGGGGGTGTGTCGCCGGTCGGGAGGCCGGGCCTACCAGGGGCGAGCCTGGTCGTTGTGGCGCATCCAGCGGATCTGGTCGTTCAGGCGGTCGAGGCGCATCTGCAGATTGTCGCGCATGCGCTCGTCCATCCGGCCATCGTGCATCCTCTGGGACATGCGCACGTCCTGCTTGATGCGGTTCAGTTGCGACTGGACGCGGTAGGCTTCCCGGCGGCTCAGAGAGCCGTCCTGCTGTCCGCGGCTGATGCGCTCCTGCATCCAATCGAGTCGGCGTTCGATGCCCCAGGCGCCGCCGCGCTGGTCTTGATCGTGGCGATCGCCGCCGCGGTCCATGTGGTCCCTGTCGCCACCGCCCATGTGGTCTCTGTCACCGTAGGGGCGGTCGCCGGGAGGCGGTCCGTAAGGCTGAGCCAGGACCGGGCCGGCGACGGCGGCGGCGACACTCAGGGCGGCCAGGAGGGTGAGGGCGGTTTTCTTCATGGCTTTGGTCTCTTTCTTTGAACAGGCCGGGCCGGTCTCGGCTCTTGTCGACACCATAGCGCCGCCGCCTGAACCGGACTTGAACGGGCCGTTGGTTTGCGTTCACCTCACCAAGAAGGACAACCGCGCGAGAAAGTTCCCGCAACGGGGGACGCCGTCGAACGATGTCGAGATCGTGCGAGCGATCAGTTTTGCGGGTCGATTTGGCTTAGCCATCGCTGGCTGGGGAACTAGGACTCGAACCTAGAATGACGGTACCAAAAACCGGAGTGTTACCATTACACCATTCCCCAACGGCCGGCCGGCGGATCGAGCGCCCGGCTGCGAGAGCGGTCAGATAGCGCGTGACGGCGGTGGTTGCAACTCACCCCGAAATCTATCGTCAGACGGCGGGTTGCGACCCCTGGAGGGCTCATCTATAAGGCGCGCTCTCAAATCGGAGTGTGGCTCAGTCTGGTAGAGCACCGCGTTCGGGACGCGGGGGTCGCAGGTTCAAATCCTGCCACTCCGACCAACTTTTCCCCCCCTTTTCCGTCTTCCCGTGTCGGACGGGCCCCCTCGGGGGCCCGGGGCCGGGTCGTTGTGTGGGCTTGCCCGACGTCGACGGGCGTGACGATGTAGCCGTCAGCGAAACCAGGATTCCCCATGAGACAGTTCCTCATCACCATCGCCGGCGTGTTCCTCGGCCTGGTGCTGTTCTTCATCGGCGTGCCCATCCTGCTGATCGCCTGGGCCAGCGCGGCGGCGCGGCCCGCGCCGATCGCCGAGTTGACGGTTCTGACTCTCGACCTGCGTGGCGGCCTGGCCGACCAGTCGGGGCTCAATCCCTTCGCGGCGCTGTCGGGGCGGACCAATTCGGTGATCGGCATCGAACAGACCCTCAGGGCCGCGGCCGGCGACAGTCACGTTCGCGGCCTGATGGTGCGTCTGCCGGAAGGCGGTCTGCCGCCGGCCTCCGCCGATGAGCTGCGCCTGGCGTTCAAGCGCTTCCGGGCGGCGGGCAAGCCGATCCTCGCCTATGGCCAGGGGTTCTACGCCGACGGCTCGGTGCTCTCGACCTACGCCCTGGCTTCGTCGTCGGGGAACATCTGGATGCAGCCCGCCTCCAGCTTCCAGGCGACCGGCTATGCCCGGCAGGACCTGTTCTTCAAGCGTTTCTTTGACAAGCACGCCGTCGCCGCCGACTACCAGCAGCGCTACGAATATAAGACGGCGGTCAATCCGTTCCTCTACAGCGACTATACCCCGGCCCACCGGGAATCGGAGCTGTCATGGATGGGTTCGGTCTATCAGACGGTGCTGACCGAGGTGGCCGGCGACCGTGGCCGGCCCGTGGCGGCGATTCGCGGCCTGATCGAGGCGGGCCCCTATTCGGCCGAGACCGCCCTGGCGCGCGGCCTGATCGACCACGTTGGCCAGGTGAAACAGGCCGAGGCGGCGATTCTGGCCCAGGCCGGCGCCGGCGCCAAGCTGACCGCGTTCAGCGACTACGCCGCCCAGGCCCCCGGCGCCGCCTCATCGGACGCCGCCACCATCGGCGTCATCTCCCTGGAAGGCGACATCATGACCGGCCGGGGATCGTCGCCAAGTCCTTTGGGCGGCGGGATGACCGTGCGCTCCGACGATGTCGAGAAGGCCTTCCAGAGCGCGATCGACGATTCCGACGTCAAGGCGATCGTGTTCCGTGTCTCCTCGCCCGGCGGCTCCGACACGGCGTCCGAGCAGATCCTCGCCTCGGTGCGGGCCGCGCGGGCGGCCGGTAAGCCGGTCGTCGTCAGCATGGGAACCTATGCGGCCTCCGGCGGCTATTGGATTTCCTCCCAGGCCGACCGGATCGTCGCCGAGCCGACCACCCTGACCGGCTCGATCGGGGTGTTCGGCGGCAAGTTCGCCCTCGGCCCGGCCCTGGCCGCGTTCGGCGTCGACATGCGCGGGACCAAGGTCGGCGGCGACTGGGCCGACGCCTTCTCGCCCGCCGCGCCGATGACCGCCGCCCAGCGCGCGGCCTTTTCCGGTTGGATGGACGGCATCTACGACGGCTTCGTGCGTCGGGTGGCGGAGGGGCGTCACCTGTCCCCGGCGCGGGTGCGGGAGATCGCCAAGGGCCGGGTGTGGACCGGCGTTCAGGCCAAAGAGCTCGGTCTGGTCGACCAGGTCGGCGGCTTCTATGACGCGGTCGACACCGCCAAGGCCCTGGCCGGGATCAAGGGCCTCGCCCGCCTGCGCAGCTTCAACACCGAGACCTCGCCGCTGGATGCGATCCGGCGGATGTTCGGCGCCGGGGCGCAGGGCGCTCGAATCGTCGCGGGGCTGGAGTCCCTGGCGGCCGATCCGACCGCCCGAACTGTGTCCGCCCAGGTGTCCGACGCGGCGCTCAGGACCCAGGGCGCGACGGTGTTGGCGCCCCGGCTGATTCCCTGACCGGCCCCTTCGGCAGCGGCTCAGGCGGGGACCACGTCCAGGGCGATGGTCATGCGGCTATCGTCACCGGTGAAGGGCGCCGTGCCATGCCAGACGTAGGACGGGAACAGCACCAGATGGCCGAGTTTCGGCTTGATGGCGTGATCGGCCTGCAGGCGCGGCGCGGTGGGGACGCCGGGCTCGCCGAACGTGAGCCAGCCCTGGGGGGCTTCATCCTCCACGGCCGCCGGCAGGACGAGGTGGCAGGCCGAGGACAGCCAGCCCTTTGGATGGGTGTGGTTGACATGGAACCCGCCCGGACTCAGCCGCACGGACCATGCGCCGTTGAGACGGTAGTCGCCCGTGGTTCGACGCCGCAGCGGGTCATCGCCGGCGCCGAGTTTGGCGATATGCCTACGGACCGGCCCGTCGATGGCCTCGAAGTAGGCCAGGATCGCGGGATCCTTCGACAGGGACAGGGTCTGCTGGGTCTGGGAGCCGTGGCGCACGGACTGCCCGATCGGATGGGTGCGGAAAGGATGCATGCGGGTCAACGCCGGAACGAGGTCGGCCAGGAAGGCTTCGCGGGTGTCCCATCCGGCCGGAATGTCGATGGGATACTGGCCGACCAGCCGATCATAATCGCAGAGGTCGCCGTAGCGCGGATCGCCGGCCAACCGCCAGGCGGTGGTCAGTAGGGCCACGCCATACTGGTCGTCGGGATGCAATGCCAGGAAGGTCCTCGCGGCCGACTCGGCTTCCGCGGGACGGCCGGCGGCGAGGTTCACCTGCGCCAGGGTGGCGATCGCCGCGTCGTTGCGGGGCGCGGCGGCGCAGGCGCGTTTGGCGTGGTCCAGCGCCAACATCGGGTCCAGGCCGGCGGCCAACTGGGCGGCGGGGATGTGCAGCAGCGGTTCCTGGGGATTCCGCCGCAACGCGTCGGCCAGCACCCCATAGGCGCCCTCGGGATCGCCCGTATAGTCGAGCAGCCTCGACAGCTTGAGGCTTAGCGCCGGATCCGCGGGCCACCGTCGCAGCGCCTCGTCGATCGGACCCCGGGCTTCGGCGAGGTCGCCCGTGAGCATCCAGGTCAGGCCGGCCAGGTCGGCGTGGGCGTCGGCGTAGTTGGGCCGCCGCGTCAGGGCCTGGCGATAGGCGGAGACGGCCGCCTCGAACCGGCCCTGGCCCTGTAGCGCCCGGGCGTGAACCAGCCAGGTTTCCGGCGCGTCGAGGCCCTTGGCGAAGGCACGGCCAGCCGCCGCCTCGCTCTCCTCGAACAGCTGGGCGTCGCCAAGGGCTCCGGCGAGGTTGTGCTCCGCCACGCCGCTGCGGGGCCAGAACCGCGCCGCCCGCCGATAGATCTTGATGGCCTCATCCAGGCGTTCCGCCGATTTCAACGCCAGGGCGTAGGTGGTCAGCAGGGTCAGGTCGCCGCCCTGAGCCGGAACCAGGGTCGCCAATCGGGCGACGGCGTCATCGGCCCGTCCCTCCGCCAGCATCCGCTCGGCGGCCTGGACATGTTCGCCGATCGTGGCCATCAGCGCGCCCCCTTAATCATGCACCGACGCTCCGACACCTGACCTTGGCTGTCAATTCGGCACGCGGCCGCGCCGGGTCTTTTGAATCTCGGCGCAACTCGCGATAGTCAGCGGCGTCGCCCTGGAGATGCCTCCCATGACCGCCCTCGACAACGCTTCGGATCCAGCCGGCGCCGACAGCCTGGCGGTGCAGGCGCGGTCCGCCATCCAGAACCGCGACGCCTCGACCGCCCTGCGCCTTCTGGCGCGGATTCCGCCCGAGGCGATGACGGCCGACAGCTTCATGGACCGGGCCATGGCTCTGCGCATGACTGGCGATTCGGCCGCCGCACTGCGGGCGGTTGAGGGCGCCCTGGCCCGGGACCCCTATCACTTTCTCGCCCTGCTTTCGAAGGCCGCCCTGGTCGAGCGGTTGGAAGGCTGGAAGGCGGCGGCGCCGGTCTATAAGAACGCCCTGGCCCTGGCCCCGGCCGAGGCGGACCTCCCTGAGAGTCTGCGTGCGCCGACGCGCCGCGCCCGTGAGATTGTCGAGCGGTTCGCGGCAGGCCTGTACGCCCATTTGCAGGAGTCGGTGCGCGAGCTGCGGTCGCGACACGCCGAGGAGCCCCTGGCCCGGTTCGACGAGAGCCTGGAGATCTTCAGCGGGAGGGCCAAACCCTATCCGCACGAACCGGCGCTGCTGCACTATCCTCGGCTGCCGGCGATCCCCTTCTTCGACCGTTCCCTGTTCCCCTGGCTGGAGCGGCTGGAAGCCGCCACCCCGGTCATCCAGGAAGAGCTGGCCGGCGCGCTGACAACTCACGCCGACAAGTTCGCGCCCTACATCGATTACCCGCCCGGG
Organism: uncultured Caulobacteraceae bacterium; assembly: GCA_903870555.1. GTDB lineage: Bacteria > Pseudomonadota > Alphaproteobacteria > Caulobacterales > Caulobacteraceae > Acaudatibacter > Acaudatibacter boreus. The sequence continues at coordinate 7,840 of CAIQDO010000006.1, read as the reverse complement.
GTTCCGGTGAACCAGTGGGGCGAACTCAACCACTCGCCGCTGTGGCAGACCTTCTTCCTCTGGAAGGACGGGACGAAACAGGAGGAGGCCTGCCGCCAGTGCCCGCGCACGGCGGCGCTTCTCGAGAGTCTGCCGATGACCGACCAGCCCGGTTTCGCCCCGACCGCGGTGTTTTCGGCCCTGGAGGCCCACACACACATTCCGCCGCACAGCGGTTCGGCCAATACCCGTTTGCTGGTGCATCTTCCCCTGATCCTCCCCGGTCCGGCGCGTTTCCGGGTTGGCGCCGAGACCCGCCCGTGGCGGATGGGCGAGGCGTGGGTGTTCGACGACAGCATCAACCATGAGGCGTGGAACGACGCGGACCAACTGCGGGTGATCCTGATCTTCGATGTGTGGAATCCGCTGCTCAGCGCCGCCGAACGCGCGTTGATCACGACGATGATGGCGGCCAAGAACACCTTTCAGACCACGCTTTAGGCCTATGCCGGTTCGAGCGCCTAAGTTGCGTCGTACCCGAAACGCTCCACCCAGGGTTGCAGGATGGGGAGGACTGGGGCGAGGGCGGCGCTATAGCGCCGCCAATAGCCAACACCCTCCGCGTTGATCCCACGAGCCAGCTGCGCCCCGCTTGGAGTTGCTATGGAGCGACGGGTGACGCGGGTCGCCACAGCCGCCATGGCGTCGTCCGGCGTCAGGCCGAGGAAGTCGCAGATGTCACGGACTTCGGGCTCGAACGCCTCGATCAACCGTTCGTGACGAACCACGCGGCGGCGGATCGGCGACAGGCCCTGCATCGCCAGGGCGATAGCCATGGTCGCCGCATAGAGCTCGGCGGTCTCTTCCAGGGAAAGGAGACCGTAGGTGGCCGGACTCATCTGGAAGCGACGACGAAAGCAGCTCAGCACGACATCGCGCGGGTCGCGCTGCGACACCAGGATGCGGGCTTCGGGGAACAGCCGGGCGATCAGCGGAAGCTTGAGGGTGTTGAAGGGATGCTTGTCGACGAACATCCGGCGGTCGAGGCGACCGCCCGCTTCACGCGCCCGCCGCCAATAGGCCTCCCGCCAGGGCGCCAACTCGGCTTCGCTGGCGCGGGCCAGGTGATCAAGTCTGGCCGGCGTCGCCAGAAAGACCTTTGCGGAGTCGACGAGGGTCTCCCGTTCCTCCAACGTCTCAACCTCCGCGTGGCCGGCCAGGACCGTTTCGAGCAAGGTCGTGCCTGAACGCGGAAATCCGAGCAGGAAAACGTGTTCAGGTCTCGTCGGCGGTGGCGGCGAGGTGTCGGTCGTTGGGAATGGGGCGGCGTGGGAGAGCCAGGATGACATCCATCGCGCGACGTCGAGGGTGCTCTCCCCTCTACCGAAGCGCGGGGCGTAGAGATCGCGCAGCCGGTCGTTGGAAGCCTTGTAGCCGAGGAAGGCTTCGTCTGTCCGGCCCTGGGCGTCCCGGACGTCGGCGAGCAGTCCTTCGGCCTGGGCGCGTTCAAATTCGGTCGGCCTGGGATCGGCCAGAAGAGCGAGCAGACTGGTCGCGGCCTGGTCCATCTCGCCCTCGGCCAGATCGGCCGCCGCCACGCTGAGGGTGGTGTCGGGATGATTCGGCTCGGCCGCCAGGACCGACGCCGCGAAGCGGCGGGCCGCAACGTGATCGCCGCGCCGGCTGGAGATGGCGGCGAGCGCGGATAGGGCGGCCAGATGGCCCGGGTGGAGGTCAAGCGCGCGCCGGGCGCTCGCCTCCGCGTCCAACAGACGGCCAAGCCCCATCAGGGCCACCGCCCGGTTGGCATGGCCGGGGGCGAAGCGGGCGTCAATCGCCAGGGCCTCGTCGAAACTGGTCAGGGCCTCGTCGAAGCGCTCCAGTCTCAGACTGATCAGGCCCAGGGCGTTGAGGACGCCCAGGTCTCCAGGCGCCAGATCGCGCGCCCGCACCAGCCGCGCCCGCGCGTCCTCGAAGCGCCCGGCGGCTTCCAGGCCCAGGGCCGCCAGGTTGAGGCAGAAGGGATGTTCGAGACCTGACGTTACGGCCTGTTCCGCGAGCGCGATGGCGCCGGCCATGTCGCCCGAACGCGCCCGGTCTCGCATGGCGATCAGCGTCTGGCGGTCGGCGGCGGCGTCGCGGGGCTGGGGCGACAGGCTTTGGCCAAGGGGGTTCACCTTGATCGAATAGGGAGTCGAGGATGCCATGTTACGCGCCGAAAACCTGCCGGGCCAAAACGGAAAAGGGGCGGCGGATCGCTCCGCCGCCCCTCATCGGTAGCTTGAAAACCTTGGACCTAGAAGTCCGCGGTCAGACCGACGAACACGTAGCGGCCCAGGGTGTCATAGACCTGAGCATAGGTGTTGCCGCTGCAGGCGCCGGTCGGGCAGCTGGAACCACCGATGATCGGCGGATCCTTGTCGAACAGGTTGTTGACGCCGAACCGGAAGCGGTAGCGATCCTTGATCTTGATCGCGCCGTTGATGTCGAAGTAGTCGACAGCGCCGAGTTTGGCGTCCGTGGCCGCGAAGCCGCAGGACAGCTGCGGATCGCTGGAGGAGCAATCCACGGCGACGGCGTTGTAGTGACGCCATTGGATCGAGGCCGTCAGGCCGGACCACGGGGTGTTCCAGGTCAGGCGGGTCTTGGAGCGGAAGGTCGGGTTGGGCGATCCGCACTGTGTGCCATAGAAGCCGGCGCAGTCGTAGGGGGTGTCGCCGGGCAGGCTCTGGACGAGCTGGCCCATCAGGTAGGTGGCGACGAAGTTCAGAGCCAGGCTGCCGTGGTCGCCGAGGCCCAGGTCGGACAGGTTCTTCTTATAGTTGAACTCGAAGTCCAGACCCTTGGTTTCCAGGTAGCCGGTGTTGAGCGTCGTATCCACAACATAGCCCGCCGGCGACATGAACAGGCTGCCGAAGCTGCCCGGGGTCGTGTCGCGGTGAACCAGGTTGCAGAAGTAGGGGTTGGCGGTGTCGACGCAGCGGCTGATGATGGTGTCGGCGCCGATGCCGCTGATGTAGTTGTTCACCTTGATGTTGAAGTAGTCGATCGAGAAGCTCATGCCCGGAACGAACGGCGGCTGAATGACGGCGCCGATCGAATAGGTGTCGCTGACTTCCGGCTTCAGGTTGGGGTTGCCCCCGGTGAGGCCATTGTACTGCGGCGCGGGGTTCTTCTCGATGGCCAGCACCTGAGCCTGGGTATAGCCGAAGGCGGTCATGCACTTGGCCACGTTGGCACTGCCGGCGCTCAGACCGGCGCAGGGGTCGGTGGTGCCGTCGAGCACCACGTTCTGCGGGCTGTAGAGTTCGAGGATGTTGGCCGCCCGGGCCGCGCGCTGGTAGCTGGCGCGCAGACGGTAGCCGGCCACCGGCTCATAGTTGAAGGCGAACTTGTAGGTGTCGGTATCCTGGCCGGTCGAGTAGTGCGAGTAACGATAGCCGGCCGTGAAGTCGACCAGCTTGGCGAAGGGCATATCGTTGATCAGCGGCAGGCGCAGTTCGCCGAACAGGTCGGTGACATGATAGCCGTTGGCCACCGAGGGGCTGGCGCCGCCGGAACCGTCGAGCAGGCCGGCCCGCGCGACATAGTCGGCCGCGTAGTCCAGGTGCTCGGAGCGGGTTTCGCCGCCGAGGTTGATCGCCGCGCCTTCAGAAGCCCACGGGCTCTTGACGCCATAGGCGCCGAGCTTGCCGGTGATGCTGACGTCGGCCAGTTGCTCGGTGGTGGAGCCGCCGCTGAAGGTGTCGGTCGACAGGTAGTCGACCGCGGCCTGGGTGATGCCGCCGTTCTTGAACAGGTTGATCGGCACGCATTTCGTATCCGTGCCGCTGACCACGGAGTCGCAGGTCGGCACGCCGCCAACGTTATGCACCAGCAGAGCGTTCTGCTCCTTGGTGCTCATGAAGAAGCCGCTTTGCGTTTCGTGGAAGGTCACGCGGCCATATTGCCCGTAGGCGTCGTAGGACCAGTTGTCGCCCAGGTCGCCCTTGACGCCGAGGATGTAGCGGAACTGGATGTGGTCGAAGGCGCCGTCGCGGGTGCCGCCTTCAATGTCACGGCGGGCGATGGTGAAGGTCTTCACCGTCCCGGCCGCGATGTCCGCGGGGGTGCAGATGGCTTTGGCGACGGCCGTGGTCGAATTGGCCAGGGCGGCGTCGAGGTAGGGGTTGTCGCAGTTGATCTTTCGAGCGCCGGCGAAATAGCCGCCGGGCGCGATCTGATAGGTGGACTTGTCCTCCATGAACATCACGTCGGCGTAGGCTTCCAACCAGGGCTCGACCTTGTAGTGAGCGAAGGCGCCGAGGGAGAAGCGTTCATCGGGGCGCTGGTAGTAGTTGGTCGGGCCGTAGTTGTAGACGTCCGTGGATGAGTTGCGCGCCCGGAAGCTGTTGCCGGTCGTCGGGTCGATCAGGTAGCTGCCGACGCGGGTCGGGAAGGCCGTGCCGGACCCGCCGCAGGTGAAGGCCGCGCCAGAGTTCAGGGTGCAGGTCGAGTAGTCGCGGGCGCCTTGCAGCACTGGGTCGACATAGCGATAGCCGGCGAAGGCGGTGACATTGCCCTTGCCGTCCGGGGAGTTGGCGCCGATCGACAGGGTGAATTCCCGGGCCAGGCCGTCCTGAACATTGCTGGGCGGCAGGGAATACTGCGACGGCACCGAGGCGGTGGCGGACTTGGCCTTGATGATCGTCTGCAGCGAGGTGTCGCCGTTGGTGTGGACGAATTCGCTCACCTGGGCGTCGAAGCGGATGCCTTCAAGGTCGCGGCGCATGACGAAGTTCACGACGCCGGACATGGCGTCCGAACCATAGGCGGCGGACGAACCGCCGGTCAGCACGTCGACGCGCGAGATCAGGGCGTCGGGGATGAAGTTGATGTCGGCGCAGGGCAGGCTGGGGTCGCCCGGCATCAGGCGCTTGCCGTCGATCAGCACCAGGGTGCGCGAGCAGCCGAGGCCGCGGAGGTTGACGGTGGCGGTGCCGCTGGAGCCGTTGGAGATGTTGGAGCCCTGGGCGGCGAAGGCCTGGGGCAGCTGGTTGATGATGTCCTCGACCCGGGTCACGCCCGAAGCCTGGATCTGATCGGAGTTGATCACGCTCACCGGGCTCACGCTGGTGAGGTTGGGTTGCGGGATGCGCGAACCGGTGACGACCATTTCCTGGACGACGGTGGCGGCGGTGGCGTCTGCTGCGGCGGCGTTGGCGCCGGTCGAGATGACCAGGACGACGCCGGTGATTACCGACGACGCCATAAGCAGGGCGCGTGTGGTTTTTTCGTTCAAGGTTATGGTCCTCCAACAGGCCGGGACGCTCGTCCGACGGACAGCGCCGCGCCATGGTTTTGAATGAATCCCGAGCAAACATCCCCCCGGTTGGGTTCAGTTATGGACGGGGCGTTGAAGGGGTCAACAATCATTACGGCGGTGTAATCCGATCCTTCGCCCCCTGTCACTTTCCAGTCACAGATTGCGCGTCGCATGGGCTCGGGCGTTTAATCACGTGGCATTTCCCACCTTGGAGGCCGTCGTGATGGCTGTGTCGAAACCGATCCTGGGTCTGGCCGCCCTCATAGCTGTCGCCGGTTTGGCGTGCGGCGCGCGCGCTGCGGCGCCGGCTTCCGAAGTTCCGGCCCTCCGGGCCGTGCTGGATTGCCGCGCCTTGAGCGACGGCGTGGAGCGCCTGGCCTGTTTCGACCGGACCGCCGCGGCGCTCGAGAAGGCGGAACACGCGGGCGACCTGGTGACCATCGACCGGGCCCAGAGGCGCGCGCTGCGCCGGGAGTCGTTCGGCTTGACCCTGCCGTCCCTGTCCCTGTTCGACCGCGGCGAAAAGGTGGAGGACAACGATCGCCTGGCCGGAACCCTGGCGTCGGCGTTGCGCGGCGCCAACGGCCGGTGGATCCTGAAGCTGGATGACGGGGCGGCCTGGCGCCAGATCGACGACGATGAACTGCTTAAGGAGCCAAGGTCCGGATCCAAGGTGGTGATCCGCAAGGGCGCCTTGGGGGCCTATCTGATGAATATCGACGGCCAGCCCTCGATCAAGGTGCATCGCGACAACTGAGGTCGCGCGCTGATTCCAGCCCAGTCGATACTGACAAGCGGCGCGTTTCGGTGTTTGGTCGAATCCTTGGGGCGGACGGGGGAGGACATTGGCCATGGTCTATGTGCTGGGCGGCTGGCAGAGCGACTTTTCGCGCAACTGGGCGCGGGAGGGTCTGGATTTCGCGGGCGCTTTCGCAGAGGCGGTGGGCGAGGGGCTCGCCGCCGTGGATCTTGAGCCGGCGGATATCGAGTGCGGGCACGTCGGCAATTTCGTCGGCGAACTGTTCGCCGGCCAGGGCCTGCTCGGCGGCTTCTTCGGCCTGGTTCACCCCGATTTCGATGGCATGCCCACCGCACGGCACGAAGCCGCCTGCGCCTCCGGCAGCGTCGCGATCCTGGCCGCCACCGCCGAGATCGAGGCCGGCCGTTACGACACCGCCTGCGTGCTCGGCCTGGAAATGATGCGCAACGTCTCCGGCGCCCAGGCCGCCCGAAACCTCGGCTCCGCCGCCTGGACCGGCCATGAGTTCCAGGACGCCACCTACCTGTGGCCCCGCGCCTTCTCGGATCTCGGCGAGGAATACGACCGCCGCTGGGGCCTGAAGTACGAACACCTTATGGAGATCGCCCGGATCAATTTCGAAAACGGCCGACGCAACCCCAACGCCCAGACGCGGTCCTGGGCCTTCGGCCCCGACAGCTTCACCGCCGATGACACCGCCAATCCGGTTGTCGAGGGCATGATCCGCAAGAATGACTGCGGTCAGGTCACCGACGGCGCCGCCGTCGTCTTCCTCGTCTCCGATCGCAAGGCGGCCGAATACGCGGCGAAGAGGGGCGTCCCTCTGGACAGCCTCGCCCGCATCCAGGGCTGGGGCCACCGCTCGGCGCCGATCAGCTATCAGCGCAAGGTGCGGGCCAGCGAGGGCCAGGACTATGTGTTCCCGCAGGTGCGCCGGGCGATCGAGGACGCCCGGGCGCGGGCCGGAATTACGGTGGTCGACCAGCTCGACGCGGTCGAGACCCACGACTGCTTCACCACCACCGAATACATGGCCATCGAGCATCTGGGCCTGACCTCGCCGGGCGAGGCCTGGAAGGCGATCGAGGACGGCTCCATCGCCATGGGTGGGCGCCTGCCTGTCAACCCCTCCGGCGGGCTGATCGGCGGCGGCCATCCGGTTGGCGCCACCGGCGTGCGCATGGCCCTCGACGCGGCGAAACAGGTGACCGGCAAGGCCGGCGACACCCAGGTCGAAGGCGCCCGAACGGTTCAGACCCTCAACATCGGCGGCTCGACCACCACCACCGTCAGCCTGGTGATCGGCCGATGAGCCGCAAACTCGACGTCCTTAAGAGTGTCATCGCCGCCTGGACGGCCGGCGATATCGACGGCGCCCTGGCCCATATGCACGACGACATCGTCTGGCACTACGCCGCCGCCGTCGCCCCGCCCGCGCGCGGGAAGGCCAAGGCCCGCAAGTTCCTGGAGGGCTTCAAGGCCCAGATCACGGCCGTGCGCTGGCGGCTGTTCGACCATGCCGAAACGGGAAACCGGCTGTTCGTCGAGGGCGTCGACGAATATGTCGGCGTCGACGGAATGGTGGTCCGCGCGCCCTATGCCGGCGTATTAGAGTTCGATGGCGACCTGATCGTCGGCTGGCGTGACTATGTGGATGTCGGTGTGATGGAAGCTCAGAAGGCGGGAACGCCCGCCACACCCTGGGTGTTGGCGCTCAGCGATCGGCCGGCGATCTGATGGACATCGCGGGCAGCGTCGCCCTGGTCACCGGCGGCAACCGCGGCATCGGCGAGGCG
>CAIQDO010000005.1 GCA_903870555.1 uncultured Caulobacteraceae bacterium | reverse complement strand
GACGGAACAGCGGACGAAGCTGGCGGCGATGATCGCCGAGCGCCATAAGCCGTCCTGACGCCCCGACGGCGGAAATGCCGGACGGGGGAGGGAAGGCGCGGCGCGGATGTCCGAAAGGATCCTGATCATCGATGATGATGAGCGCCTCGCGGACATGCTCCGCGAGTTCCTCTCCCGCGCGGGCTTCGACGTCGAGGCGCGTCACACCGGCCTCGACGGAGTCGTCGCAGTGGTCGACGCGGGGAACAGGCCCTACGCAGCCGTCATCCTTGACGTCATGCTGCCTGATATCGATGGCCTGGAAGTTTGTCGCCGGCTGCGCGCCGCTAGCGACATTCCCATCCTCATGCTCACCGCGCGCGGCGAGGAAACCGACCGGATCGTCGGTCTCGAACTGGGGGCCGACGACTACCTGCCCAAGCCGTTCAGCCCTCGGGAACTGCAGGCCCGCCTCAAGGCCATCCTCCGGCGCCGACGCGAACCGACGGCATTGGCGTCGGAAGTGATGCGGTTCGGCCGGCTTGAGATCGATCGCGGCTCGCGGGCGGCGCGCATCGACGGAGAATCGCGCGGGCTGACGTCCTATCAGTTCGACCTGCTTGTCGCCTTGGCCGAACACGCCGGACGGGTGTTGTCGAGGGACCGGCTGATGGACTTGACCCGAGGCGAGGCGCTGGAAGCCTTCGACCGTTCCATCGACGTGCACGTCTCCCGCCTTCGGGCCGTGCTTGAGGACGATCCGGCCCGTCCGCGCCGGATCATCACCGTTCGCGGCGCGGGCTACGTTTTCGCCCGTGTGCAGGATCAGGCCTGATGCCGCCCGCCCGCCGTCGCGGCCTGTTCTGGCAGGTCTATCCGACCCTTCTTGTGAGCCTTGTGCTGGTCGCGGTGCTTGGCGCCATGGCTTGGCACCTGTTCGGAGTGGCCCCGATGACGCCGCCCGTGGGCGGCGGTCACCGGCCGATGCAGGGGGTTCGATCCTTCCGGTTTCATAGCATGGGGCTGTTGCTGACTGTCGCGACCGTCGTCGGTGTAGCGGCCTATCCGGTGATCGCCCGGCTGACCCGACGGCTGGAAGCCCTCAGGCGCAGTGTCGAGGCCTGGGGCGCGGGCGACCTTGGCCGCCGCGCCGCGGTCGACGGATACGACGAGATCGCGGCAGTGGCCGCATCGTTCAACGCGGCCGCCGACCGTGCCGACGCGCTTCTGGCCGCTCACCGGACCCTGCTGGCTCATGCCAGTCACGAGCTTCGTTCGCCGCTGACGAGGCTGGCCATGGCGGTCGAGATGTTGGCCGGGGCCACCGAGTCCGATCTCGCTCCAGCCGTGCGGCGGGAGATCGCCGAGCTCGATTCCCTGGTGGAGGAGATCCTGCTGGCCAGCCGGCTCGATCACGGCGCCGACCTCGGCGCGATCGAGCGGGTCGACTGCCTGGCCCTGGCGGCGGAGGAGGCGGCCAGGGTGTCTGTGGAAATGCGCGCCGTGGCGCCAGGCGGCGCCTATGACGTGATGGGCTCGTCGCGTCTCTTGCGGCGGCTGATCCGCAACCTGATCGACAACGCCCTCAAGCACGGCGGCTCGCCGGTTTGGGTCGAACTTGGCTATCAAGCCACGGGCGCGGCGAGGACCCTGACCATCGCCGTCCATGACCACGGACCGGGCATCGCCGACAACCTTCGGTCCAGGGTGTTCGAGCCGTTCTTCCGTCCTGGCGGTCGGACCGAGCAGGACGGCGGGTGGGGGCTCGGCCTGGCACTGGTTCGCCAGATCGCCGAACGCCATGGCGGCCGCGCCGTTTGCAATGAAGGCGTTGGCGGCGGAACGACGTTCGTCGTCACGCTTCCGGCTGCCCCGTAAACGCGGCCCGCCTTAGGCAGGCGGTTAATGCGAGTCGGCTATCCGGAGCAGGTATCGTCCATAGTCGGTCTTCTCGAACCGTCTGCCGGCAACCCGAAGCTGCTCCTTGTCGATGAAGCCGTTGAGAAAGGCGATCTCCTCCAGGCTGGCGATGTAGACCCCCTGACGTTTCTGCAGGGTGCGTACGAACTCGCTCGCTTCCAGCAGGCTGTCGTGGGTGCCGGTGTCGAGCCAAGCGTAGCCGCGCGACATCGGTTCGACGAACAGGTCGCCGGCTTCCATGTACAGACGGTTGAGATCGGTGATTTCCAACTCACCTCGCGCCGACGGCTTAACCTGCTTGGCAAGCTCGACGACCCTATCGTCGTAGAAATAGAGACCTGTCACGGCCTGGTTCGACTTGGGAACCTTGGGTTTCTCCTCAAGGCTGATCGCCCGGCCGGCCGAGTCGAGTTCGACCACGCCATAGGCGGTCGGATCCTCGACCTGATAGGAAAACACCGTTGCCCCCTTGGTCCGTGCGGCGGCGCGTTGCAGCAGGGCATGCATTCCCGCTCCAAAGAAGATGTTGTCGCCAAGCACCAGGGCGGCGCCGTCACCGTTGAGGAAGGATTCTCCAATCAGGAAAGCCTGGGCCAGTCCATCCGGACTGGGCTGGACGGCGTAGTCGAGCCGAAGGCCCAACTGGGAACCGTCCCCGAACAATCTCTGATAGTTGCCGATGGCGTCCGGCGACGAGATGATCAAGATATCGCGGATGCCTGCAAGCATGAGAACCGACATCGGATAGTAAATCATCGGCTTGTCGTAAACAGGCAGCAGCTGCTTGTTGATTGCTAGCGTTGCAGGATGCAGACGAGTTCCGGATCCGCCAGCGAGTATGATCCCCTTCATTGCCCTATCGAGCCCCGCCGCCAGATGGGGTCGAGAGTTCGCCCAGCCGTTCGCCGGCGTAGGCGCCTTCCAGTATCGGCCGCCACCACCATTCGTTGTTCAGATACCAAAGCGTCGTGGCCTCAATGCCCTCATCGAAGGACATTTCAGCCTTCCATCCCAGCTCCTGCTCCAGGCGGCTCGGATCGACGGCGTAGCGATGATCGTGGCCAGGCCGGTCCGTCACATAGCTGATCTGGCTTGAGTAAGAGGCGCCATCGGCTCGCGGTCGCAGTCGATCAAGGCTTTGGCAAAGGCTCATCACCACTTGAAGATTGTTCCGCTCGCTCCGGCCACCGATGATGTAGGTCGCCCCCGCCGCGCCTGCTTCGAACACCCTTGTCAACGCCCGGACATGGTCTTCGACAAACAGCCAGTCGCGCACATTGTCGCCTTTGCCATATAT
>CAIQDO010000004.1 GCA_903870555.1 uncultured Caulobacteraceae bacterium | reverse complement strand
GGCGATCAGCATGGCCGCCGGGTTCGCTCTGGTTACGCCCTTCGTGGTGACGATCCTGTATGGACAGCGTTTCGCCCAACCCGCGCTGTTGATCGGCCTGGTCGGCATCCTTTTCACCGTTCGTTTCGTCATCGTCTGGCCGAGCACCGTGGCGCTGAGCATGGGAAGCAGTGTCACCGTCTTCCTCAGCAACTTTTCGCGGCTGCTGGTGTTTCCGTGCGCCTTCATCGCCTTGCGCTTTGTCGGGGGCCTGAACGGGGTCGTCTCAGGCTTCATCGTCGGCGAAGCGATCTCGATCTGCGTGGCGCTGGCCTTGCTGAATCGCGACACGGACCGCCGGCCCTTCACCGGATTTGTCAGGTACGGCACATTCCTGGCGACAAGCGTGTTGATCGTCGCCTGGAACCTCACGATCGGCCACGCCCAGGCCGCGGTCTATGTGGGCCTCGCGATCGCAAGCTTGGCTCTGGCCGCCTATCTGGCGAAAACAGAATTCGACACCGTCCTCGAGGCCGTGGCCCTCGTCAGGCGCACCTCCGCCTCGATCCGTGGCCGGATCGGCGGCGCCGGTCAGGCGGACGCCTGACCGGCGGGCAAGCGGGCATTGATGCCCTCGCCATGATAAAGTCCAAGGAATGTAGCAAAAGTCGTGCGCGCGGCTTGCGCGCGTTGACTCGAATTCTCCACGGCTCGATTTCGTCGCCCCGTCGGCCCGAAAGCGGGCCCCGCTTCCGACCGGTCCACGACCCAGGAGACTTTAGCAGGATGGGGCGCCACCGATGACCGCCGAACTCCGGGACCCCATTGACGATACGCCATCCAGACTCGCGCCGGGCTATATGGCGGATTCGGCGTCGCGCCCCCTCCGGCTGCAACGAACGCTCATTCTGGCCGGCGTCGTCGGGTTCTGCCTGTTCTACGGCATGGCTTTCGCCTTTTTCGCTCCCTACCTGCTCCTGCTTTTCGCAATCCCCCTCGCCCTGCTGGCCTTGCTGGTCATCTGGGCCCTGCCCGCTGCCCGTCGCGCCCCGACAAACCTGCTGACCACCCTGTTCTTCGGCTACATCGTCGTCCTGGTCATGTGGCCCAACTACCTGGCGCTGGCCCTTCCAGGCCTGCCATGGATCACCGCATCGAGACTCCTGGGCCTTCCCGCGTTCGGCGTCTTCCTTGTCTGCGTGTCGACATCACCGCAGGTCGTTGCGTCAATCACGGCGGCCATGAACAACCTTCGCCCGCTTTCAATTCTCCTGATCGTCTTTGTGGCCATCCAGACCGTCTCGGTCGTATTTTCTGATCAGAAGCCCAGCTCGGTCGACAGATTGATTATCGCTTACACATCATGGACCGCCATGTTGCTCATGGCCTGCTATATTTTTCAAACGCCCGGTCGTCTGGAACGCTGGGCGACCTACCTTTGGGTGATGGGTATCCTGGTCGGCGCCATCGCGATCTGGGAATTCCATCACAAGCAACTGCCCTGGGTCGGCCATATCCCGAGCTTCCTCAAGATCGACGATCCCGGCGTCAGAAAACAGATGATGGGGGTAACCAGAGCCTGGACGGACATTTATCGCGCTCAAAGCACATTTGGCACCAGCCTTGATTTCGGCGAATATCTGTCATGGACCCTGCCGTTTGTTTATCACTTTCTTGGCAAAGCCTATAAATGGTGGGTTCGGGCGCTGGCGTTGGCGTCGGTTCCGTACCTTGCCTACCTTTGCTACTGTTCCGGCGCGCGGATCGCCCTGATCGGATTCCTGCTGTCAACGGCCCTCAGCCTTCTGTTCTGGGGCATTCAGCGTTGGAGGCGAAACCGCAAAGACCTGTTGGGGCCGGCAGTCGTCTTCGCCTACCCCGCCGGATTCGTCGGGCTCCTCGGCCTGATTGTCGCCGTCGGTCGCATCAGGGCGATGTTCGTCGGCCGAAACGGCGCGGAAAAAGACAGCACGAGGGCCCGGTTCGAACAGGTGTCGTTGGGGATCCCGAAAATCCTCAGCCATCCCTGGGGCTACGGCATCGGCCGCGCCGGCCAGACCCTGAACTGGCGGACCCCTGACGGCACCATGTCGATCGACAATTACTATCTCCTTACCATCCTCGACTACGGCGTGGTCGGTTTCCTGGTCTTCTGGTCGATGATCGTATATACGATATTCGTCGCTTTTCAATATACTTTGAAATATGATACAGAAGACAGGGAACTTTCGATGATCGTTCCGGTCGCGATTTGTCTGGTAAATTTCTGCGCCGTCCGCGTTTTCTATAGCAATTTCGGCAATATCCCGATCCAGTATATGTTTATAGGCATCGTTTTTGCCCTATGCCTGCGTTTCGAACGGAAGTTCGCGCCAGCCGACGAGACTCGGGACTCCGTTCCGACCTTAGGGCGAAATCGGCCTGTCGGTCCCCGCCCGGCGGCGGCGGCGCGCGGATGAGCGTAGCCTTAACATTGGTTGCGACGAGGCGGCCTTCACGCTAGGAACGACTGACGGTCCGCGGGTCGAAAATCACAGGATGGCGCACCGCATCGACAACGAGGCTCGCCGCCGCCGTCCTCAATGCGACCAACCCCGCTATGGCCATGCCGCCAGAAACAGGGGGTGGGTGGGGCCATTCCAATCGCGTCAAGAACAGGAAAACGATCGTGCACGCTGATGATCTGCAGTACTATCAACATGTTCGGGCCGAGATCGAGCCCCTGCTCCCGGCCAAGGCGACTCGCATTCTTGAAATCGGCTGCGGCGCGGGTCAGACATTGGCTTGGCTGAAGAAACGCTACCCCGGCGCCACGACCTTCGGCATCGACCAGGTCTCCGATCTGAAGGACGAACTCGTAAGGAACGTCGACCAGGTTTTGATGCATGATCTGGACGAACCGCTGCCCGACATCGGGCAATTCGACCTCGTCCTGGCGCTCGACGTCCTCGAACACCTTCGCTGGCCCGAACGCGTGCTCCAATCACTCGAAAACATGATGGACGAAAACGCGACCCTGATCGTATCGCTTCCCAATGTGTCCCACGTCTCGGTTTCCTTGCCTCTCCTATTCAAAAGGCAGTTCCAATACGCGGATTTCGGCATTCTCGACCGTACCCACGTGAGGTTCTTTGTCGAAACGTCGGCCGTCGAACTGCTCAACAAGGGAAACTTTCAGGTCGTGGGGGGGCTTCTTAACGGCCTGAACGGTCCGAAGTCCCGCCTGCTGGACAATGTGACGTTCGGAGTCCTGCGCCCCTGGCTGGCTCGGCAGTTCATCATGAAGGCTCACCGAACCGCGGGGCGGCCCAGGCAAGACAAGGTCGTCTGGAAGCGCGGGGCTCGTTGAACGGGGGGCCGCCGTACCGTCGCGATATCCGCCTGGCGATCGTCGGAGCCTGACGGCAGGGCTAGAGCGACGGGCGTGATTCGAGAATCACGAAGGTCGCTCTGGCTTATTCATTTCGTATGGTTGTGGCGGAAAACCGGTTCCCACTTTCCGCAAGACACTCTGAACTCTTGAATCGAGATCACGATTCCGATTCCGGACGATTCCGTCCGAAATCATCCTGATCTAGAGGCTTTCAATATAGGCCGTTATCCGCTGCAGGAACGCCGCCGGCGCGGTCGTCGGCAAGGAGTCCTCCAGACGTTCGGCCAATAGGGCTTTTTCGATCGCCGGGAACAAATCCGCATCTTCCCAGGCGACAAAGACACCAGGTTTGCCCTCAACCCATCTCGCCGTCTGCTCCTGATGGTCCGTCGTATGCTCGCCCAGATTCGCCCTGCGTGGAAGCAAGACCACACCGCACCGGTTCTCGAGGGCGGAAATAATGCTTCCCATTCCAGCGTGAGCCACCAGAAGGCGCGACCGGCCAACCGTTTCGCGATATTCAGCGGCGCTCAGCGATCGCGCGTACTTCATGTTTTTCGGCACATAGTCGCCGTTGCCGATCTGGGCCATGAACTCCTGATCGGGAAATCGCGGCGCCAGCTCGTCCACGAGCCGGATCAGCCGGTCGAAACCAAACAAGGCCCCAACAGTCACGAAAATCATACGACAGCCCCCCAGCAATCAGGTCCATCCGGCCCGCTCAGGTCGGGCCATTGTGTCAGCCAGACATCGGCGAAGCGGCGGGCTTCGCGGCCGGACGTCGAAAGGCAGTCGCGGGCGGCAATGCTGTCGATCCAGATCGTCCGAGCCCGGGTGAGCATTTTCGCCAGGGCGAGGCAAACCAGTCCTGGCGCGGCGCCCGTGCTGATAATCACGTCCGGCTTCTCCTTCAGCAAAATCACAACCAGCTCGGGGACAAGGAAGATCACCCGAAAGTAATTCCTGCGTGTAAAATTCGTGACGACATACAGACGGTTGTCTGGGACATCGACACCGCTGTCCGCGTTCGTCGTGATGTAAGCCGTCTTGTATTGGTCAAATACAGGCTTCAGGCGCCTTAATTCAACCCAATGACCGCCTCCAGACGATACCGCGAGTATGCGTTTGGTTTTACTCACGTCATTGATGCCGACTGCAAGGAGAAGGATCAGGTCCAGCATCGCGCACTGTAACCAGACTAGACGTCACAGCACGGCCCCCCAATAGTCGGGCCCATCCGGCGCGGACACCTCGGGCCACTGGGTGAGCCAAACATGGGCCACACGGCGCGCCAGCTTTCCAGAGGTCGACAGGTCTTCGCGGTTGGCGAGGCTGTCGATCCAAACCGTTCGCGCCCGCGTGAATAGTCGCGCTAACCCGAGGCATGCCAGACCAGGCGCGGAACCTGTCGTAATCACCAGATCGGGACGCTCAATGATCAAAATTCTCACCAACTGCGGGATCAAAAGCGTGAGCCGCCACAGATTTCTCCGGGTAAAATCGGTAATCGTATAAAATCGACTATCCGGCACATAGAGCCTTGCGTCGGATCGAATGGTCACATAAGCGGTATCATATTGATCAAAAACAGGTTTTAGCCGCTGCAATTGTACCCAATGGCCCCCGCCAGATGAAATCGCCAAGACCCGTTTTTGCTTCATTATTCGAAACACTCATAAAAGGCAAAATTAGATTTCCCGGCCGGACTCAATCTCCGTGGCGATGCCTGTCACGCGTCCGGCCCGTTAGGGGCGCTGTCGTAAGACGCCGCCTCTCCATAAAGACCGTAACACGCAGTCGCAACATCGTTTCGCCGTGGGGTTTGGGTTTGTCGACGCCCAGCCGATCGACGTCTCGGGCCGCCTCCCTACATGCGACCTATGCTGGCGTAGGTAAAGCCCTTCAAGCGCATGTGGTCGGGGTTGTAGACGTTTCTCAGATCGACGACCAACGGCGCGTTGAGCAGGCCCTTGACCCGATCCAGATCCAGGGCCCGGAACTGGTCCCATTCGGTGAGAATGACGAGGGCGTCGGCCCCATCCATCACCTCATAGGGGCCATCCCGGAAATCAACATCCCTGAGCAGCGCTCTGGCTTCGTGTCCTTCCGGGTCGTAGGCCTGGACCCGCGCGCCCCGGGCGATCAGGGCCGGCACGATGTCCAGAGACGGCGAATCGCGCATATCGTCCGTGTTCGGCTTGAACGTCAGGCCCAGGATCCCGATCGTCTTGCCGGCGACATCGCCGCCCATCGCCGCCGCGATCCGGCCCGCCATCGCCTTCTTGCGCGCGTCATTCACCGCGATGGTGGTCTCCACCAGGCGAAGCGGCGCACCCGCGTCCGCCGCCGTGTGGGTCAGAGCCAGGGTGTCCTTGGGAAAGCAGGACCCGCCATAGCCGGGCCCCGCGTGCAGGAACTTGCCGCCGATCCGATGGTCGAGACCTATGCCCATCGCCACATGCTGAACATCGGCCCCAACCTTCTCGCAAAGATCGGCCATCTCGTTGATGTAGGTGATCTTCAGCGCCAGGAATGCATTGGCGGCGTATTTGATCAGCTCCGAGCTGCGTCGATCGGTGAACATGATCCGCGTCTCGTTCAGATTCAGCGGCCGGTAGAGATCCTCCATCACCGACCGCGCCCGCTCATCCGAGACACCCACCACGACACGGTCCGGATGTTTGAAGTCCTCGATCGCCGAGCCCTCACGGAGAAACTCCGGATTCGACACGACGGACACGTCCCCGTCCGGTCGCACCCGGCGAACCAGCGCTTCGATCTCGTCTCCGGCGCCAATGGGAACCGTCGACTTGGTCACCAGCACCGTGAACCCCGTCATCAGCGCCGCGACCTCCTCGGCGGCCGCATAGACATAGGTCAGGTCGGCATGGCCGTTGCCGCGACGCGTCGGCGTCCCTACGGCGATGAAAACCGCGTCCGCGGCCGCCACCGACGCCGCCGGATCCGTGGCGAAGAACAGGCGTCCCTCCGCCACATTGCGCTCAACAATCGCCTCAAGGCCCGGCTCGTAGATCGGCATGACGCCCTGATGAAGCCGGGCGATCTTGCCTTCGTCCTTGTCGATGCAGGTCACGGTGTGGCCGAACTCGGCGAAGCAGGCGCCGGAGACCAGGCCGACATAGCCCGCGCCGATCATTACCACTCGCATGCGGATTCCCTCGAAAACGTCAGCCGGCGGTCTCGCAACCGTCTGCCGGCCAATCCCCCGGCCTGACCGGGCGTCCCGGTTGGCGGCCCGGGGCTCCGGCGCCGACAAACGGTTCACCTCCGCCAGTTCAATGCCGACGATGGTGGCTTGATTCCGGCTCGATTTTACTGCGTCGTTGACACATTTGAAAGGGAAGCCCTCCCATGTCTCCCTAACGCAATGTTGTCCCCACCGACGGGTCCGTGACGAGCAGGTCCTCAAAATAGGCGATCGTCTTGGCGAGACCGTCCCGCAGCGGGATGGTCGGGCGCCAGCCGAGCACCCGTTCCGCCTGGGTGATGTCGGGCTTGCGTTGTCGGGGATCGTCGGTCGGCAATGGCCTGAAATCGATCTTCGACCCGCTGCCCGTCAAAGCCACGACCAATTCGGCCAGCTCAAGCATGGTGAATTCTCCGGGATTGCCGATGTTGATCGGACCCGTCACCGTGTCGTCGGACCCCATCATCCTGATCAAGCCGTCGACCAGATCATCGACAAAACAAAACGCCCGGGTCTGCCGGCCGTCGCCATTGATGGTGATCGGCTGTCCGCGAAGCGCCTGCATGACGAAATTCGACACCACCCGGCCATCGTTGGGATGCATTCGCGGCCCGTAGGTGTTGAAGATCCGCACGACCTTGATCCGCAGGTCGTATTGCCGCCAATAGTCGAAGAACAGCGTTTCGGCGCAACGCTTGCCTTCATCATAGCAAGACCGCGGACCGATCGGATTGACATTTCCCCAATAGGCTTCGGTCTGGGGGTGAACATCGGGATCGCCATAGACCTCGGAGGTCGACGCCTGAAGAATTTTGGCCTTCACCCGCTTGGCCAGTCCAAGCATGTTGATCGCGCCGATCACGGAAGTCTTCGTCGTCTGAACGGAATCGAACTGGTAATGTATCGGCGACGCCGGGCAGGCCAGATTATAGATTTCGTCAACGTCTATATATAATGGCCTGGTTACGTCATGTCTTATAACCTCGAATTTCGGATTGCCAAGCAAATGGGTAATATTGGATCGATTTCCCGTGAAGAAATTATCGACACAAATCACTGAATTGCCAATCTCAAGCAATTTCTCACACAGATAAGAGCCGATGAAACCGGCCCCGCCGGTCACCAAAACCTGTTTCGAAAATTTCATCCGAACATTCCCCGATATTTCCAGACACGCGAGAAAAGCCGCGCGGTCCTAGCCAGTCCCGTTCTTCATGAGTAGCTGCAACGAGTGACCGATACGCCAGAACCTCAACCTGTAGAGCACCGAAAGGGCGGCAAAGCGCTGCCCCAAGGTTTGTACGCCGTCGCTGGCCAAGGCTTTCGGCGTATGGGCGATGGCCGAGAATGGCAACAGCAGGGTCCGGGCAAACCAACGCAACCGCCCTCCCCTGGAGCGTATCGCCAGTCCAAAATTGTCGGTATTGGCGCGCCGCCATTTGTGCAGCAGCTCCGCCCAGGATCGCCGGGCCGGGTGGCCGACAATGCTCTTCTCCGCGTAGCCGATCTTGAATCCGGCGGTTCTCCCACGCTGGCACCATTCGGCGTCCTCGGCGATGTCGCGGCCGAAGAACTCGCCGATCCGTTCAAACGTGGCCTTCCGGCAGAAGAGATTGGCGGTGACCGTGAAGCCGAGACGCTTGACGTAATAGGCGTTGTTGAACGCGTAAACTCGTTCGAACGCCTCCTCGGGGGTCATGGCTTCGGGGTCATCGACCAGCACCTCCATCCGACCGCCGACCATGTCGTAATCCGACAGGACCTTCACGCCTTCGGCAAGCCAGTCGGGGTCTGGAACACAGTCGGAGTCGGTGAAGGCCAGAACCTCGCCCCGGGCCAGCCTGACCCCGCCGTTTCGCGCCATGCCGGCGCCCTTCTCGCACACCACCGTCAACCTCGCCCGGCCAGCGATCGCCTCCGCCACCTTTTCCGGGCCAAGCGGAGAGTTGTTGTCACAGACGATGATCTCGAAAGCGTCGCGAGGGAAAGTCTGGCCAACGAGGGCGGCAAGGCACCGGTCGAGGCCGACCAAATCCTGGTAGTGAGGCAGGATCACGCTGACCTTCGGCGGGGCGCCGACCATGGCGTCGGCCACCGTCTGACTCCGACGATCGCCCATCTTCAGGCGCGGCCGAGGCTGGCGTAGGTGAAGCCCTTCTGGCGCATATCGCTGGGGCGATAGATGTTTCTCAGATCCACGACCACCGGCGACCTGAGCAGGCTCTTGACCCGATCCAGGTCCAGCGACCGAAACTGATCCCATTCGGTCAGCAGAACCAGGGCGTCGGCGCCGTCGATCACTTCGTAGGGGCCGACCTTGAAGTCGACGTCCTTCAGAAGCAGCCTGGCCTCGTGTCCCTCAGGGTCATAGGCCTGGACCCGCGCTCCCAGGGCGATCAGGGCCGGCACGATGTCCAGAGACGGCGAATCGCGCATGTCGTCCGTATTCGGCTTGAACGTCAGGCCCAGGATGCCGATCGTCTTGCCGGCGACATCGCCGCCCATCGCCTCCGCGATCCTGCCCGCCATCGCCTTCTTGCGCGCGTCGTTGATATCGATGGTGGTCTCGACCAGCCGCAACGGCGCGCCCGCATCGGTCGCCGTCCGCGTCAGGGCCAGGGTGTCCTTCGGGAAGCAGGATCCGCCGTAGCCGGGGCCCGCGTGAAGGAATTTGCCGCCGATCCGATGGTCCAGGCCAATGCCCCTCGCCACCTGCTGAACATTCGCCCCGACCTTCTCGCAAAGGTCGGCCATTTCGTTGATGTAGGTGATCTTCAGCGCCAGGAACGCATTGGCCGCATATTTGATCAGCTCCGAACTGCGCCGATCGGTGAACATCAAGGCCACGTCGCCCAGGTCCAGCGGCCGGTAGAGTTCCGCCATCACGTCGCGCGCCCGATCGTCGGAAACGCCCACCACGACCCGGTCGGGGCGCATGAAATCCTCGATCGCCGACCCTTCGCGCAGAAACTCCGGGTTCGACACCACCGAGACGTCGAGATTCGGACACACGCGTCGCACCAGGGCTTCGATATCATCGCCGGTCCCCACGGGCACGGTCGACTTTGTGACGAGCACGGTGAACCCGGTCATCAGCGCGGCCACTTCCTCGGCCGCCGCATGGACATAGCTGAGGTCGGCATAGCCATCGCTCTGGCGTGTCGGCGTGCCGACGGCGATAAACACGGCGTCGGCCTCGGCCACGGAAGCCGAGGGATCCGACTCGAAAAACAACCGCCCCTCCGCGACGTTGCGTTCGACCATCGTCTCAAGACCAGGCTCGTAGATCGGCATGACGCCGGACTTCAGGCGCCCGATCTTGGTTTCATCCTTGTCGACGCACGTCACGGTATGACCGAACTCGGCAAAACAGACACCGGAGACCAAGCCGACGTAGCCCGTACCGATCATCACCACACGCATGCATTACCCCAAATTAGAGACTGCGGCCCCCGGACGCCGCGGGAGACTCCGACCAAGGCACCCTATGCCCCACACCATCGCCCGCGACCAAGCGGGGAATGTGTTTTCAAGCAACAACGAACGCGTTTTCGCCTCGATTGAGTCCCGAAACGTCCGACGCGCTTCCTAATGACGCCGAATTGCGACAGCCGTGCAATGTCAGACGGTCGCGGCCTTCACCCGCCTCGGCACGGCTTGAGGCTTCGCGGACTCCGCAACAGCCAAACCGGCCCGCCGCGCATCCGCCATGACGGCGACGGCGCCGGCGATGTGATAGAGGGAACTGGCCTGAGCGGGCGGGGCGTTCGCGGACGACCTCGGGGTGTCTCGCCAAAGACCACCGATGTCCGTGTCGAGATAGGCCTCGATCGCCTCAGCCGCCGACCGGGCGGAGGCGAAATACGCCGAACTCGGCCCCTTGGCGGTCGAGGCCAGGAGCAGCGACGCCTTCAACCGTTCCGTCTGAGGCCAGAGGCGGGAGGTCCGGCGCCAGACTGAAAAATCGTCAAACATGGCGTCCCAGACCAGCCCCGTTTCAGGATCGACGCCGCGTTCCCCGGCCGCGAACAGGGCTCGCGCGGCTCTCCGCGCGCGGGAATCGCCACCCCGGCGCCACCAGCGCTCGAGGAGCCAAGACCATTCGAATTGGTGTCCCGGTTCGGTCAAACGACCCTCCGGGCCTGGAAAGGGTCGCCAGTCCTCGTCGAAAATCTCTCCCACGCGGCCCGCCTCGGCATCATAGAGTCGATCCAGAAAAAGGTCGGCCAGTTCGCGCGCCAGATCGTTCCACACCGGCTCACTCTCGACATCGAGCCAGGCGAGGGCAGCCTCGAAAAGGTGCATGATCGGATTGGCGAGGTAGGTTTCCGAAACGTCATCGGCGCGGTAGCCGCCGTCGAGGGTCCGATAGGTCCGGCGAACGACCTCAAGCAGTGAGACGGCGCGTTCGCGCAACTCGGACCGCCTGTCCGGCGCGGCCTTGGCCGATGTCGCAAAGGCGAGCAGCACGAAAGCCTGATCATAGAGAAAAGCCGTCTCGTCCGCCGGCGCCCCCGAAGGGTCCACTGTCGCCCGAAACAGACCATCGGCCCGCCGACAGCGGGCCTGAAGGTAGTCGAGTCCATGCTCGACCGCCCCGCGCCACGGTCCGGACCAGTCCATCAGGCCGGCCAGGGCGAAGACGTGCGTCTGTCGCGCCTGGATTCGGGTGCGGCGGTCAACCGGGCCCGTCGCCAGGTCCTGACCGAGCCATTCGTGATACCCGCCGTGCTGGTGGTCGGCGCCATAGCACCACCACAGCGGCAGGGCCTTCCGTTCCAGCCAGGCCTCAAACCTGGGCCCCGCCGCCAGCGCGGCGGCCTTGTCGGCCGGCCCTCTGAAATGGCCGCGCCGGGCGGAGACCGCCTCCAGCGCGAGGAGCGTGGCCTTCATGTCGGACGCCTGATCGAGGGCGGTGATCAGCACCTGGTCGTCCTGGGCCACGATGGCGAGATTGCGCAGGCCGACGGCGATGATCTTCGACCCCGGCGCCGCTCGAACAAGGCAGTCGCGGCTATCCCGGACCACCGAAACCCCCGAAATCACATTGCCGTTTTCGTCGTGGGGCGCGGAAGCCCACACTTGGTCCCAGGCCCCCAGGTCGGACCAGGCATAGTCTATCGGCAGGACGGCCGCGCGATCGGTCCTCTCCATCACGCCGATATCGATGGAGATCCGCGGGGCCTCAAGAAAGGCGGGTCCGAGCAGGAACGCGTCGCCGTCGGCGCGCCCCTCGGCAATCGCGCGCCTCACGCTTTCAACCACCTCGGGGGCGTGCCGCTCGCATTCCGCGATCAAGACATCCACCCGGAACATAAAGTTGCCGCTGTTCCAAAGGCATCCCTCCTCGATCAGGCGCTCGGCCTGTTCCATCGAGGGTTTTTCCGCGAACCGGCCGACCCGGCGCACGGTGGTCGCGGCCGACAGCGGGTCGCCCGGCCGGATGTAGCCGTAGCCGGTCGCCGGAAAGGTCGGCTGGACGCCGAAAGTGACGATCTGACCGCCCTCCGCGGCCGCCCTCGCCGCCACTATGGCCGCGCCGAACGCCCCATCATCGGGGATGTGGTGGTCCGAGGCCACGGCCACGGCCACGGCTGTCGGGGCGGTCCGGGCGATCCATAGGGCGGCGGCGAGAAGCGCCGGGGCGGAGTCCCGGCCCACGGGTTCGGCGAGGATGACACCGTCGCCGCCGATCGCCTCCATCTGCGCGCGGGCATGGCCCCTGTGGCCGACGCCGGTGACGATGATCGGCCGCCTCGCGTCCGGGAGCGTGGCGAAACGGGCCAGGGTGCGTTGGAACAGCGTGCGCCCGCCCACAAGGTCGATGAACGGCTTGGGGTGGCCCGCCGTGGACGCCGGCCACAGACGAGAGCCGGGGCCGCCGCACAGAATGATGGGTTGGACGCCCATGGAGCCTTGCATCCTCTGTTCCGATCCAGCCGCCAATGCGAGCATCCACAGTTGCAGCCGCTAATTCAATCGCCGTGTTTCAAGCGTGTTTCCAACGGCGCATTCACCGCGGGCGGCCCCCTATTTGTCGCACCTCGGCGGGACGCGCCGAGATCTATCCCCGGCAGCGCTGCGTCATGTGATGGCGAACCATCACCGTCTGGCACAGGGCCGCATGCCGGTGCGAAGAGCGCGGCGCGGCCATCCCATGCCCATGCCCATGCCGCCGGTGATGCCCCTTGACCACCGCGGCGGCGCCGGAATGATGACGGCGGCCATGGCGTGCCGGCCCCCCGTGTCCGGTGACCGGCGCGGCGACGGGGCCGTGGTGACGGTGATGGCCGCCCGCCGCCACGGCCGCAGCATGATGATGATGATGGATGCGCGCCTCGACCGGCGCGGCCGCGAGAACCAGCGAGGCCCAGGCCGCCACGGCCGCGAGCGTTGTCCTGACGACAGCTGTCATGATTCAATCCTATGTCGGGGCCGCGACGTCGAGACGACTCACGCCCGCAATGTCTTCAACACCATGGGGACAAGCCCCGGCAAGTCCTCACTGATCAGGCCAGGGCCGAACGCCTCGGCGCAGGCGGCGTGAATCCAGGCCCCGGCGCAGGCCGCCTCGAAGCTGTCCATGCCCTGGGCGATCAGCCCGCCGATCAGTCCGGCGAGCACGTCCCCGGAACCGGCGGTGGCCAGCCAGGGCGTGCCGTTGAGATTGACCGCCGCCCGCCCGTCCGGGGCGGCGACGACGGTGTCAGGCCCCTTGAGCAACACAACGGCCTGGGCGCGGGCGGCGGCGAGCCGGGCGGCTGCGATCCGCTCCGGGGAGCCAGCAAGAACGCCGGGGAACACCCTTTCGAACTCTCCCGGGTGGGGGGTGAGGACATCGTCCCGGTCGAGGATCGAGAACAGTTCGGCCGGGTCGTCGCGGAACACGCTGAGGGCGTCGGCGTCGATCACCAGGGCCGCGCCGGTGCGAGCCAGCGCCAGGACGTTGGAGAGCGTGGCGTCGGTGACACCCGCGGCGGGCCCGATCACGGCCGACTCCGCGCTGGCCGCAGCCTCCTCCAACTCCTCATCGGTTTCAAAAGGTTGCAGCATCACCGCCTCGAGATGGGCGGCGTTGACCGACAGGGCCTCAGGCGGCGACAGCAGGGTGACAAGACCGGCGCCCACCCTGAGGCCCGCTCGGGCGGCGAGGCGCGCCGCGCCCGTGCTCCAGGCCTCGCCGCTGACGACGATCATGCGACCGCGCGTGTGCTTGTGGGCTGTGACCTTCGGCCAGGGATAGCGGGCCAGCCAGAGATCCGGGGCGTTCTCGTACAGCGTCGCGGGCGTGGCGGACAGGCCGATGTCGCCGACCACCACCTCGCCGCACAGTTCGCGGCCGGGCTGCAGAACATGGGCGGGCTTGCGGCGGTGAAACGTCACCGTGAGGTCCGCGCGGAACGCGCCGCCTCCCAAGGGGCGGCCGAGATCGCCGGACAGGCCGCTGGGAACGTCGATGGCCACGACCAGCGCCCGGGCCCGGTCGAGCGCCCGGGCCAGACGCGCCACCTCGGCGGCGAGCGGCCGGTCGAGACCCGCCCCGAACAAGGCGTCGACGACAAGCGCGCCATCCTCCGCCCGCGTCTTCAAGGTGTCGACCGGACCGCCCCAGGCCGCCGCGGCGGCCCTCGCGTCGGCCGTGCGAGGCTCTCCCAGGACCTCGATGCGCACCGGCCAGCCGAGATCCCGCAACAGCCGGGCGACGACATAGCCGTCGCCGCCGTTGTTGCCGGGTCCAGCCAGGACCAGGACCGGACGAGGCGAGAACCGCGCCACGATCGCCGCCGCCACCACCTGGCCGGCGCGTTCCATCAACTCGCTCCCGGGCGTTCCCGCGGCGATGGCGGCGCGGTCGGCCGCGCCCATTTCGGCGACGGTGAGAATTTCCCGGGGACGGGCGTCGGGATCCGTCACAGAACCCCCGTCACGGCCTCGGCGCCAAGATCGACCAGAGTCAGCCCCTCGCCATCGGTCTCCAGGGTGGTGACCGAGGTATGGTCAGGGCGGAATCCGATCACGCGTTCGTCGCCGCGAACCACCGAGATCACCCCGTTGATCGCGACAAAGTGGCTGAACACCGCCGTTTGGGCCATGCCGGTCACGGCCTGGGCCGTCCCTCGCCGCCATTGATCATAGTCGATGTCGCCGACGATCGCGGACCAGGTCCCGCCGAAGGCGTCGCGCAGCCACCCGGGCCGCTCCGCCGCCGCCAGACCGGCGGGCGTCGGGATCTCTCCCACCGCCGGATCGATCCGCACGCTCACGCCAAGCCTGTCGGCGAGGGGCTGAGCGGTCTCGCGGCAGCGACGCAGGGGCGAACTGACCACCGTCGTCGGCCGCTCGCCGTCGGGCAGCGCCAGCAGCCGTTCGGCGACAGCCACCGCCTGGGCCCTGCCCGTTTCGTCCAGGCCCGGATCGTCGTCGGCCTGGCCCCAGGCGGCGGCGGGCTTGCCGTGTCGGATCAGGTAGAGTGGCATGGTCGGCTACTCCGGCAGGAACAGGTTGTGGACGCCATCGTCGGCGCGACTGACGACGCCGCGTCGGCCGATCTGCTCGGTGGCCTCCATCGCCCGCAGCGTCGTCTCGTCGCGAGGCGTGTTGGCGACAAAACGGCGGCCGGCGGCGTCCCGGCCGATGACGATGCCCATCCGATAGCCATGGCGGGCATGGACGACGGTGTAGGTCTCGATGACCGCAGGTCCCTCCGGGGTCTCGGTGACCTCGGGATGGTCGAGCGCGTCGATCGAGCGCTGCAAGACCGACGGATCGGAGCGTTCGAACGGCGCCTCGGGCGGGCGGTTCGAATAGATTCCCACCGACTGCTTGGTCAGGAACCAGCCGTTGGCGGTGCTCAGGCCCCAGGCGTCCGGCCGGCCGCGCAGCCGATGGACCAGGCTGGCGATGGCGTGCATCGCGTAGTTGTTTCCCGGTCCGCCGAAATAGGGCAGGCCGCCGGTGACCGTCAGGCCGCGGGGGTCGTCGAGCGCCAGGCCCAGCGACTCGGCGCCGATCTGCACCGCCGACGGAAAGCAGGAATAGAGGTCGATGTCGGTCAGGTCGGACGTCGAGATGCCGGCCATGTCCAGCGCCTGACGGCCGGTCAGCGTCATCGCCGGGCTGGAGTGGTAGTTCTGCCGCTCCAAGGGGAACCACAGGTCGGCCGCGTCGGAGCAGCCATGAAGGTAGACCAGCTTCTCCTCCGGCACGCCCATCGCCCTGGCGCGGCCGGCGCTGGCCAGAAGCACCCCGGCGGCCTGATCGACCTGCATGATGGCGTTGAGGTATTTCGGATAGGGGAACGACACCATCCGGTTGTCCGGCGTCACCGTCACCAGCTCTTCCGGCGAGCGGGCCTGACGAAACCAGGCCTCCAGATTGGCGGCGGCGACCTCGGTGAACGGGGCGAACAGCTCGCCCAGCCGCCGCTGATGCGCCTCAAGCGATCGTTTGTCCCGCGCCCGCAGGGCGTTCTCGAACATCGGATACATGTTGACCGGCATGCCCAGGCCGTGGGCGTCTTCGTGCGGGGTAACCCCGGCGCGGGCGTCGCCGACGCGCAGCGACGGCTCGCTGTCGGGGTCGTCGAGAGGCTCGAATGGCGGGCCCTTGGTCAGCCGCTTGATGACCGACCCCAGGGTCTCGGCGCCGACAGCCAGGGCGAAGTCGCTCTCGCCGCGGGCGATACGGTCGGCGGCGACGTTGATCAGATGCTGAGGACTGTTGCCGCCCATCTCAGTGTAACGGGCCCAGCACGGCGACACCCCGAGCGCGCGAGCCAGGGCGGCCGGCGGATTCTTCAGCCGGGGAACCGGCAGGGCGGCCAGGGCGCCGGGCGCGTCGAGCGTGAACCCCACCACGCCGATGGCGTCGAGATCGCGCAGACTGTCGGCCGACAAGCCGGCGTCGGCGGCGGCCTCGAGCGACGCCCGCAGGACATGCGCCAGACTGTCGGGGGCCTCCGCGGCGCCGCCGCGCCATGTGAACTGCGCGGCGCCGATCAGCACCGGCGCCCGGTCGTTTAGGGTCATGCCATTCCTCGTTCGGACCGGTCGTTTCTAGGCGGCTCGGCGGGGATGACAAGGCCTCGCCGGGCCCGATCAAACTTTAGGCGCGGCAGCCTGCTTTTTAGGCTTGATCGAAAGGGCGCGGCGATTGACACAGGCGGAACGGAGCCCGCCCTTGTGCCGCCAAGGCGGCTCATGCTCGTTCGCCCTCAGTCAGGCCCCCGCCTCAGCCGGGTCGGAGTTCATGAAAAAAATAGAAGCGATCATCAAACCGTTCAAGCTCGATGAAGTGAAGGAGGCGTTGCAAGAACTGGGTCTGCAAGGCATGACCGTCATCGAGGCCAAGGGTTTCGGACGCCAGAAGGGCCAGACAGAGCTCTACCGCGGCGCCGAGTACGTGGTCGACTTCCTGCCCAAGATAAAGATCGAGGTCGTCGTCGCAGACGACCAGCTGTCGCGCGCCGTCGAAGCGATACAGACGGCCGCCCGGACAGGGCGGATCGGCGACGGCAAGATCTTCGTGTCGGAGATCATCGAAGTCATCCGCATCCGGACCGGTGAAACCGGCCCTAGCGCTATTTAGACAATTCTCAAGAGGACCCAATATCCATGACCACATCCAGCGACATCCTGGCGCAAATCCGTGAAAAGGAAGTCAAATACGTCGACGTCCGGTTCACCGACATCCGCGGCAAGCTGCAGCACGTGACCTTTGACATCGACCTGGTCGATGATGACTTCCTCAATGACGGCACCATGTTCGACGGCTCGTCGATCGCCGGCTGGAAGGCCATCAACGACTCCGACATGAAGCTTCGCCCGGATCTGGAAAGCGCCTACATCGATCCCTTCTACCAGCAGACGACGCTGTGCCTGACCTGCGACGTGGTCAGCCCCGACACCAACGAGCCCTACAGCCGCGACCCCCGCTCGATCGCCAAGAAGGCCCTGACCTACACCCAGGCCGCTGGCGTGGGCGACACGGTCTATTTCGGCCCGGAAGCCGAGTTCTTCATCTTCGACGACGTGCGCTGGTCGACCTCGCCGGAAAACACCAGCTATTCCTACGACTCCATCGAGCTGCCGACCAACACCGGCCGGGAGTATCCCGAAGGCAACATGGGCCATCGGCCCGGCACCAAGGGCGGCTACTTCCCGGTCAATCCCGTCGACTCCGCTCAGGACCTGCGCGGCGAAATGCTGGCGGTGATGGGCGAGCTGGGCATGCAGCCGGAAAAGCACCACCACGAGGTGGCGCCGGCTCAGCACGAGCTCGGCCTGAAGTTCTCCGACCTGATCACCATGGCCGACCGCCTGCAGCTGTATAAGTATGTGGTGCACAATGTCGCCCACTCCTACGGCAAGACGGCCACCTTCATGGCCAAGCCGATGTTCGGCGACAACGGCTCGGGCATGCACGTCCACCAGTCGATCTGGAACAAGGGCGTTCCTCTGTTCGCCGGCGACAAGTACGCGGGCCTGTCGGACCTGTGCCTGTGGTACATCGGCGGCATCATCAAGCACGCCAAGGCCATCAACGCCTTCGCCAACCCGACCACCAACAGCTACAAGCGCCTGGTGCCGGGCTATGAAGCCCCGGTGAAGCTGGCCTATTCGGCCCGTAACCGCTCGGCCTCGATCCGCATCCCGCACGTCGACAGCCCCAAGGGCAAGCGCATCGAAGTCCGTTTCCCCGACCCGATGGGCAACCCCTACCTCGGCTTCACCGCCATGCTGATGGCCGGCCTCGACGGCATCGAGAACAAGATCGATCCCGGCGCGCCCGCCGACAAGAACCTGTACGACCTGCCCCCGCGCGAAATGAAGAAGGTTCCGGAAGTCTGCGGCTCCCTCAAGGAAGCCCTCGACAACCTCGACAAGGACCGGGCCTTCCTCAAGAAGGGCGGCGTGATGGATGACGACTTCATCGACAGCTACATCGAGCTGAAGATGGAAGAAGTGATGCGACTGCAGCTCCACCCGCACCCTGTCGAATTCGACATGTACTACAAGTGCT
The DNA here is from genome assembly GCA_903870555.1 of uncultured Caulobacteraceae bacterium. GTDB lineage: Bacteria > Pseudomonadota > Alphaproteobacteria > Caulobacterales > Caulobacteraceae > Acaudatibacter > Acaudatibacter boreus. Next base: position 1,260 of record CAIQDO010000004.1, on the reverse strand, counting down.
AATCTGAGCTCTCGCCTCAAGGCGAAACGGAACCCCGGCGACGCGAGTCGCCGGGGTTTTGCGTTTCGACGTACAGGGTGGAGGGGGCGTCTGGCGGCCGTCGAAAGGGCGAATATCCGCCCGCCCGGTGTATAGGGAAGGCTTGAACGCCCCTGTCCGAATCGATCCAGACTGCCATCATGTCCAAGGCCGCCGCCGTCCAAGCCTCCCTGTTCGATGACGCCCTGGCGCCGGTTCCCGCCGCCGCCATCGCGCCTGTCGCCGTCCCTGCTTCCGCGCCGCCGACGAAGGCCAAGCCGACCACGGCGCCCTCCCCCGCCCCCGCGTCCGGCTATTCCGCCAAGGACATCGAGGTGCTGGAAGGCCTCGAACCGGTGCGGATGCGCCCGGGGATGTACATCGGCGGGGTCGACGAGCGGGCGCTGCACCATCTGTTCGCCGAGGTGCTCGACAACGCCATGGACGAGGCCGTCGCCGGTCACGCCAAGCTGATCGAGGTCACCCTCGCCGCCGACGGCTCCCTGACGGTCAAGGACGACGGCCGCGGCATGCCGGTCGACCCCCACCCCAAATTCCCCGACCGCTCGGCGCTGGAGGTGATCCTCACCGTCTTGCATTCCGGCGGCAAGTTCTCCGGCAAGGCCTATGAGACCAGCGGCGGCCTGCACGGCGTGGGCGTGTCGGTGGTCAACGCCCTGAGCGACGCCCTCGACATCCAGGTGTGGAAGGACGGCTTCGAGTGGCGCCAGACCTACAGCCGCGGCACGCCGACCTCGAAGCTGGTCCAGGGCGCGACGAGCCGCAAACACGGCACCTCAGTCACCTTCAGCCCCGACCCGACCATCTTCGGCGACTCCGTCGCGTTCCGTCCGGCGCGGCTGTACCGGATGGCGCGGTCGAAGGCCTATCTGTTCCGCGGCGTCGAGATCCGCTGGCGCTGCGCGTCCGAGCGCCTCCACGACCAGACCCCGGCCGAGGCGACGTTCAAGTTCCCGGGCGGCCTGGCCGACTACCTGGCCGAAACCCTTGAAGGCATAGAGACGGTGACGCCCGAGCCCTTCGCCGGGCGGATCGAGCGCACCGGCGAGGCCGGGGCGGTGGAGTGGGCGGTGGCCTGGACCCCGGCGGGCCTCGGCGACTCCGACGGCTTCATGCGGTCCTATTGCAACACCGTGCCCACGCCCGAGGGCGGCACCCACGAGGCCGGTTTCCGCGCCGTGCTGACCCGCGGCCTGAAGGCCTGGGCCGAGCTGACCAACG
>CAIQDO010000003.1 GCA_903870555.1 uncultured Caulobacteraceae bacterium | reverse complement strand
CGGCCCGCAGCACGGCATGCCCCGCGGCGATGTCCCATTCCATGGTGGTTCCATGACGGGGATAGATGTCGGCCGAGCCCTCGGCGACCCTGCACAGCTTGATCGAGGAATCCATCGCCTGGGTGGCGGCGAAGCCATAGCGCGTACGCAACTCCTCAAGGTGTTCCGGTTTCATCGTCAGGCTGATCAGACAAACCGCGCCCTCCGTGGTCCAGGGCCGCACATGGACCGGGGCCGCCGCCACGCCGGGCCGTCGCTTCAGGGCTCGGCCCGCCGATGTGAACCAGGCTTCGCCGGTCGGCGGGGCGACCACCGCCCCCGCGACAGGGACGCCGCCAACGACCAGGGCGATGTTGACGGTGAAGTTCTCGTCGCCGCGGACGAAGGCTTTGGTGCCATCGAGGGGGTCCACCAGGAAGAACCGGTCGGCGATCTTTTCGGGGGCTCCGAACTCGCTGGCGTCCTCCTCGGAAACCACCGGCACACCGGGGAAACGCTCCGCGAGGCGATCGAGGATCAGGCGCTCCGCGCGCTGGTCAGCAACCGTCACGGGGCTGCTGTCGGCCTTGGTTTCCACCGCGATGCCCGATCGCCAGAGGGGCAGGATCAGCCGCGCGGCTTCCTCGGCGATGTCCGCCAATAGGGCGCCAATGTCGTCGCCGTCGGCATGAGGGTGGGCGGAGGCCGCTGTTTTTTCCATGCCGCCTTCTAGTGGCCCCGGCCCATTTGCCAAAGGGCCAAATCAGGCGAGGGTTTTCCCTGCATGACCACCTCGACCCCTGCCCCCGAAATCCTCGCCGCCGCCCTGACCGCCCGGCTGATCCACGATATTTCCGGCCCGGCGTCGGGAATCATAACCGGCCTGGACCTGCAGGCGGACAGTGGCGACCCGGCGCTGAAGGCGTCCGGCCTGGCTTTGGCGACGGATGGCGCCCGGGCGCTTATGGATATGCTCGATGTCTGCCGGGTCGCCTTCGGCGGGTCGGGGGGAAGCCAGTCGGCCCAGACTCTTGAGAGACTCACCGCGGCCTGTTTCGCCGGCCGACGGGCAAAGCTCACCTGGTCGCCCCAGAACGCGACGTTCGACGCCGCCGCGTCGCGGTCGATCCTGCTGCTGTGCCAGATCGCGGCCGCCGGCCTTGGCGGCGGCGGCGTCGCCGAGCTGTCGGCGAACCGCCCGGCGGCCCACTGGCGGATTCAGATTGACGGTCGCGGCTCGCGCGCGGCGCTGCCGGCCGAGGCGATCGAGGGGTTGGCGGGGCGGGAGCCCGGAGGTGGCGTCGCGGGCCGATGGGCGCCCGCCCGCTACCTGCGCGCCGTGACGGATTCGGTCAGCGGCAAGGTGTTGTGGGAATCTCTCGCGGACGGATTTCGCTTGGCCGTGATCGTTCCGGTCGAGGTCGCCTGAGCCGGGTTCAGGGTTCCTCCTTGGAAAGGCTCACCGGGAACCGCAGGCGGACCGTGACACCGCCGCCGCCCTCGGCGACAAAGCTCGCGTCCCCGCCGAGCTGACGTGCAAAGGCCTCCATCAGCGTGCGCCCAACACCCTCGCCGACCACGGGCGGCGGCGCGCCAGTGTGGCCGCTGTCGGTGATCGTCAGTTCCGCCCGTGCGTCCCGCACCCGGAAAGACACCTCAAGATTTCCACCGCCGACATCGCTGAAGCCGTGTTTCCGGGCGTTGGTGATCGCTTCAACCGCGAACAGGGCCAGCGGCGCGAGCTGGTCAGGATCGATGCTGAGCGCGTCGATGGAAAGGTGGGTGCGTATGGCGGGCAGCCGTCCGGCGTTGTTGACCATCAGCTGGCCGATCAGGTCCTCAAGGAATTGGCGCAGATCGACCTTACGAAGATCGGGCCCCTCGTAGAGGGCGCGATAAATCAGGGCCAGAGCTGAAATCCGTTGACGGGTGTCGGAAACGGCGGCCCGGGCGGCGGGATCGGTCAGGGCGCGCTGTTGCATGTTCAGCAATGACGAGATCACCTGGAGGTTGTTCTTCACCCTGTGATGGATCTCCCGCAGCAGGGCGTCCTTGTGCACGAGGTTTTCCCTAAGGGTCCGATCGCGTGCGGCGAGGACCGTCATCATGGTCTCCAGAGATTCGGCAAGGTCACGAATCTCCGGCGGGGCCCATGGCGGCACGGCGGGCCGGTTCGCATCGTCACCTCGGGTTGACATGGCCGCGATCCGCCGCAGGTCGCCGAGCCATCGAACGATGGTCCGATCGACCGCGACCCAGATCCCGCCCTGCGCCAAGGCGAAGGTCAGGATCGTCAGGCCAATCGACAGCCGCGGATCGAGCGAGCGCCAGGATGTCAGGGCCTGGGTGTCGAAGATCAGAATCGCGGCCAACACCAGGATCGGGACCAGGGCCGCCGACAGGATCAACGCCAGGCGGATTCCGAGGGAAGCGCCGATCCAACGCCCAGGCCCAGACGGAGCCATCACCTGGCGTTGCTCAGGCGCTCCGCCTGGGCCAGGATCGAACCCATCGCCTCACCGGCGGGCGCGCCATCCCGGCGATAGTCGCCCCGTCGCAGGATTTCCGCCAGCGCCCGACGCGCCCGGCTCACGCGGCTCTTGACGGTGCCAACGGCGCATCCGCAAATCACCGCCGCCTCTTCGTAGGCGAACCCGCCCGCGCCGACGAGAACCAGGGCCTCGCGTTGCTCGGCAGGCAACATGGCCAGTCCCATACGCAACTCGTCGAGCGCAACCGGTGAGGCCGGATCGTCGGTCGCCACCAGGGTGCGTTCCGCGGCCTCCTGGTCGAGTTGCGTTTGCCGCCAGGACCGACGCTTCTCGGAATAGAACTGATTGCGCAGAATCATGAAGGTCCAGGCCTTCATATTGGTGCCGAGCTCGAAACTCGCCCGGGCGTCCCAGGCCTTGACCATCGCGTCCTGGGCGAGGTCGTCGGCGGCGGTCGGATTGCCGGTCAGGGACCGAGCAAACGCACGCAACTGCGGTATGAGCGCAACCAATTCTGTCTTGAACAGGCGATCGCGCGCCGGATCCGGGTTGCGGTCGGCCTTTGAAGCGCCGCTCACGCGCCCTCTTCCAGATCAGGGCCGCTCGACGCGAGCCGTTCATCGGCCCGTCGCAGAAGTTCCAGGAATTCGTCGGGCACGGGTTCGTTGACGACCTCGTCGAACAGGCGGCGAAGGCCCTGGCCAATCGCCTCCTGGTTGATTCGAACATCGCCTTGGTCGGAGGTCGGCTTTGTGGTCTGCTTCATGAGGCCTCAGGGTGATCCAATATCGTCGTCTCGCCTACTGGCTCGATGAGCATCCGCCATTTCACGGCAACGCGGCCGGATGAACGGGGTTCCATCGCCGAATGCGATTTGTGGGCGGAACCGTTTGGCCGCGAGGACGTTCCGGGGGGGCGTCGTCTGGTTGGCCGCGGGGGCATTGCTTGGTTGGAATGAACTCCTTGGTCCGCACGGGCATGGAATCGACGCGCCAGACCAGGATCGGACCGGAATGAGTCTCATAGCGAAGTTGGCGCCGCATCTGTCTTTCCTACGTCGGTATGCCCGGGCCCTGACCGGAAACCAGACCGATGGCGATCAGGCGGTGCGCGCGACACTGGGCGTGCTCGCTGCGGGCGACCTGACTCTCGACGCCACGCTCTCTCCCCGCATGGGCCTCTACCGACTGTTCCAGTTGTCCTGGGCCAGGACCGAGGGATCGCTCGTGGACGCGTCCAGCGGCGCGCGGGCCGCCGGTGAGCGACTCCTTAGAATCGCGCCGGCGTCGCGACAGGCGTTCCTGCTCACCGCGATGGAGGGGTTCACCCCAAGCGAGACAGCCCGAATTCTCGGGATTGATTTCGATCGGGTGGAGGACCTTGTCGTCCAGGCGCAACAGGATATCGACGCAGAATTGGCCACAACGGTCCTGATCATCGAGGACGAGCCGGTAATCGCCGCCGATATCAGGGCTCTCGTGATGGAACTGGGTCACCGTGTTTCCGAGGTGGCCTCCACCCGCGCCGAGGCGCGGGCCGCGGCCGAGAGAACCCCGCCGGGTCTGATCCTGGCCGATATTCAGCTCGCGGACGGATCGTCCGGCATAGACGCGGTCAGGGACATCCTGGTCGACACGGCGGCGCCGGTGATCTTCATCACCGCTTTCCCCGAACGTCTTCTGACGGGCGAGCGCCCCGAACCGGCGTTTCTGATCACCAAGCCGTTTGAACCGGCCACGGTGAAGGCCGCGATCGGACAGGCGCTGTTCTTCCATCCCCGTCGGGTTGCCGCCGTCTAGAGCGGCGCGCGCGATTCAAGAATCACGCACGCCGCTCTAAATCTTTGATTCCGCATTGCATTTGTGGAAAATGGGTTCCCGCTTTTCCGCACGATGCTCTGGCTTCACTTGGCCAGGGGTTTGCCGTCAAGAAAGGCCCTGAGCACCTCGCCCAGGTACTTGGGATTGCGGACGGCCAGCAGCCCGGCGCCGACCGCCGCTGCGCCAGCAAGGACCGGTTTCTGACGGATGAACGCAAGCGCCCGCTCAAGAATCCCTTCCGGAGCGGCAGGTGCGGCCGGTACGGCGGCCTTGCGGGGGCGCGCGGCGAGCGCAATCAACAGACCGCCCATCGCCATCAAAGCCGCCGTCGTCCCAGCGACCGTCGCCGCAGCTCCTGCGGCGCCGAGCGCGGGCTCGACCAGCGCATAGAGGGCGAAGGCCAGAGCCACGACCAGAACACTGGCCGCCGTAGCAAAGCAGGCGGCGGCGATCAGCGCCAGTAGGACGCGGCGGAAGATCATTTGCCCCGGCCGGAAAGCAGGACGCCGAGGAGAAAACCGACGCCCAGACCGGCCAGCGCCGCGGTCACCGGTCGCTCCTTGACCCTCTCGATCACATACCGTTGTGCGTCGTCGACCGTCTGGCTGGCGGGGCCGGAGTAAGCCTTGGTCTGAGCCCTGAGGGCCGCGACCCCGTCATTGAAGGCTTTTTCAGCCATCCTGGCCGCGTCCGCGACGAGCCTTTCCGCTATGGCCACGGCTTCCTTGAAAGCGCGTTGGCCAGCCTCCCCGCCCGATGACTCGGTCGAATCGATGTGTTCGGCATCGTTGTTGAGGGGTTCGGCGGACATAGGCGATCTCCAAATCAGGGCCGACACCGCAGGACAATGCCCTAAAATATCGACTCGCTCACGCTTTTTTGCTGCCCTAAGATGGACGGACGGCGACAGGCGAGGCGATAGTCGGCGTCGACGGCGCGGGATCCGTCTGGGTGGGGACTCGAGACGACGGCACATCGGCAAAATCAGCAGGTTTTCGCCTCCCTGGCCCTTTCGGCCGCCGGGGTTGGCGAATTCTATTGGAACCTCGCCGACAACGAGTGGCTTGTGTCTCCGCGAATGGCCGCGATCACGGGGCTGATTCCCGGCTTGGCCTCCGCCGAGGAGGGACAGGCGCTCTACCGGCACGTTCACCCCGAGGACGTCGAACGCGCGCAGGCCGCGATCTCGGAGGCCGTGCGAACGGGTGTCCGGGTCGAAAGCCGTTTTCGCCTGATCCGGCCGGACGACGGACGGCAGCTGTGGCTGGAAGGGTCGCTCTTGGCGGTCGGCGACGACCATTCCGTGACCATCGATATCATCGGCGTGGTCAAGGATGTCTCGGCAGAGAAGACCGAAACCGACCAACGTGAAGCCCTGGTCAGCGAGCTCGACCACCGTGTGAAGAACGTTCTGGCCTCGGTGCAGTCCCTCGCCGCTCAGAGCGCGCGACGG
>CAIQDO010000002.1 GCA_903870555.1 uncultured Caulobacteraceae bacterium | reverse complement strand
CTCGGCGACCGCTTCGCCGTCCCCGGCGCCCCCAAAGTCCCGCCTCTGCCCGACCTCATCCGACTGGCCGCTGCTTAGCCCTCACGGGAATTTGCCCCGCTTACGGCGCCGAGATTCTCATATTCGTGGCCGCTGGTGCTGACGAAGGCGAGGTTCACCGGAAGCTTGGCCCGGCTCGCCCAGGTCGCCAGCATCATCCACACCGCCACGCCGCCGCCACGCTCGCCCGCGCAGACGAACCAGCCCGACCGGGGGGTGGAGACGACCAGCCATTGCGGGTGGCCGCGATCCAGCCGCCCGACGAGGTTGTGGGTTTCGCGCTGGCCGGCCGTTCCGACGATCTTCAACCGCGCCGGGGTTCCGGGCGGCAGCTGGAAAAACGGCGTCGCCGTGTCCGGCGCCAGGATGGCGACGGGTCCCGCGAACATCGGCTTGCGTCCGTCGGCGTTCAGCGCCAGGGCGCGCCCGGTCGGACCGTTTGTCACAAGCAGGACCGCCAAGGCGCCGCCCTGGAATGCCGCCCTGACCGGCGCGCCGACGGCCGGCCCCGCCGCCGTCGACCAGCGGCCGTGGGGCAGCTGCAGGATGACGATCGATCCGGCGACGTCGGCCCCGGCCGTCCAGATCGTCCGCACGGCCAGGGGGCCAGCGACACCGTCCGACGACGTCGTGACCACGATCGCCTGGGGCAGGACCCTGGCCGACGCGGCCCCCGCCGCGAGAGTGGCCTCGGAGGTGTTGAAGTATGGCGCGGTGAACGGCTGGGTGCGCGTCTCGAAGCCGAGCGCCTTCAGGTGGTCTGCCATCCAGGCCCCGACGGCCAGCTCGCCGGGACCGCCGGACGCCTTGCCGCCAGCCTGGACATAGCGGTTCAGCGCCTCGGCGCCCCGCGCAAGGCCCAGGGCGTCGTCGGCCGGGGTCTCTGCGGCGGCCGCCATCGGCGCGGCGGCCGCGCCGAGAACGGAAAGCTGCATCAGGCGCCGCCGATCGACGGACTTGGAGCCTTGATCATCCACGGCTGAACCCTGGCCTCCACGTCTGATTGGGCGTCATCAGGACTTACCATCCCGCAGCCCAAAGTCACTGTGTCAGCAGGGCGCCGGCCCACCGCCGGCCTGGAAGCGGTCTTCGCCAAACAGCCGACCACCTTCCTGCCGTGTTTGGGCCTGCAACAGCGCCGTGGGAAGCCCATCACCGACGAGCGGCTGGACAACCGCGCCGCCGGGGAGGCCAACGCGACGGTCTCCTATATCCGCGACACGGCGCCCACCGTCGACGGCGCCGCCAGGGCGGCGCGACGGCGGCGCGCCATCAGGCCAACCGCGCCGACGCCGAGAATCATCATGGTCCAGGCGGCCGGTTCGGGAACCGCGGAAGGGTTGGGCGGGATCACCACGGTGGCGGCGTCCGTCGTCGCCAGGGCGTAGACGCGGTCGATCACCACGTCCTTGGCCGGGGCCCCGTAGGAGCTGTAGACGAAATCGGTCTTGTAGTAGCCGGCCTTGGTGATCTGGGCGACGCCCGAATAGTCGGTCCACACCTTGGCCTTGATGTTCGGGTCCACGGTGATGTTGGAGCCGGTCGGCACCGATCCCACCGAGAAACTGGTGACCAGGGTGCCGATGATGGTCCCCGCGAACGAGGCGCCGAACTTATTGTTGAAGCCGTTCTGCGTCAGATAGGCGTCGAACCCGATCCGGTAGTTGCCCGGGGTCAGATAGGTCAGCTGTTCGATGGTCATCGACTTGGCGTTGTCATCGACGAAATAGGCGCCGTATTGGCCGGCCTTGTCGGGATCGATCGAGACCGCGTTGTCGACGGGCACCACCTCGCCGAAGGCGCCGCTATAGGGGCCGTTGGTCTTGGCGTTGCTGCCGAAGGCGATGACCGCCGACGGCTGTTTCAGATTGTTGTTCAGCACTGTCCAGTCGGTGAAATTGCCCGTGGCGAAATTGCCGTTCTGAATCAGGTTCACATCGGCGGCGGCGGCGTTCACCGACAGCCCGACAAGGCCCGCGAGGGCGATCGTGGCGAAAATCTTGGACATGGACCCCCACTCGATCGCGTCCTGATCCGGAACATCTCCGGGATCTCCGCCGCGCCGTTCGTGAGGACCGTTCTAGGTTGCAAAGAAGGAGCAAAGAGGCCGGGAATAACGCCATATCTTGGTGTTTTTTCTCACAATTTGGCACGGTGCGCGGCAATCGGACCGAATGTCGGCGATCGCTGGGCGACAAGGCGAATCGGGTCCTGACCACGGCCAGATTGTGTTGCGCGCCATGGCGGCCTTTCGCGGGCTGGAGCGGGTGTTATGGTGTTCCCAACTTCGCGGAGGTTGGACGGCGCTGGCATGGCAAGAGTCCGGCACCGCCGAAAGGGGGGGAGCCTATGACAGGCGGATCGGACGTGGCGGCCTTGCGCGCACATCTCGAGGCCAACACCGGCATCAAGGGTCTGGAGATTCTGGCGCCCGCCGATCTGAAACACGCGGTGCAGCTGTTCCGCCGCGACGGCTTCGTCGTCATCGCCGACGCGCTCGACAGCGACCGGACCGGGTTTCTGCGCGAGGGATGCCGCCAGGTCGCCGACGACATCCTCGCCCTCGATCAGGACCGGGCCGGCAACCGCGGCTCGCACCGCTATTCCTTCGGCGGCTCCAGCCTGACACGCAGCCAGCTGCATCGGCAGGAATGGCGGATGATGCTCGAACTGCCGCTGGTCGACACGGTGGTGACCGCCATCTTCGAGTCCCCGGACTATAGGCTGCGGGCGGCGAGCGGCGACTTCTGCCTGCCCGGCGCCGTCGGCTACCAGCCGCTTCATTCCGACGTCCAGGATTGGCGGGCCGGCGGCAAGACCCTGTTCAGCGCCTTTCACGACCCCCGCGGGCAGCTCACCATCCGGGACCTCCCCTGCCCCTATGTCTGCGTCAACTTCCTGCCCCAGGACGTCACCCGCCTGAACGGCCCCACCCGCCAGATCCCCGGAACCCAGCATTCCCGCGCGCGCATTCCGTCGCTAGCGGACGAACCCGAATGGATGCGCCTGAGCACGGTATGCCCCGCGCCGGCGGGCGCGATCATGGTGCGCGACGTGCGCGCCTGGCACGGCGGCACGCCGAACCTGTCGGACCACATGCGCGCCATCCCCAACCTGGAGTTCTATGCGCCGTGGTTCCGCGAGCCGGTCACGCCCGGCATCAGTTACAGCGACTTCAAGACGCTGTCCGAGCGCGCCCAGGCCCTCGCCCGTTTCTGCGTGGCCGATTCCAGCGAAACGCTTCGGACCGGCCCCACCCTGCGCGCGCCCTAGAAAGACCGTCATGCCATTTCGCACACTGGGTCGCTCGGCGCTGAAGGTCAGTTCGCTGTGCCTGGGCACCATGAACTTCGGGCCGCGCACCTCCGAGGCGGAAAGCCACGCCATTCTCGGCGCGGCCGTCGACGCCGGGGTGAATTTCATCGACACCGCCAACCAGTATGGCGGCCGCCTCGGGGTCGGCGTCACCGAGACGATCCTCGGCCAATGGCTCAGCGAGGACAGGAGCCGGCGGGACAGAATCGTCCTCGCCACCAAGGTTCACGAGCCAATGAGCGACGACATCAACGACCGCGGACTGTCGGCCCGGCACATCCGCAGGGCCTGCGAGGCCAGCCTCAGGCGGCTGAAGGTCGATCACATCGACCTCTACCAGATGCACCACATCGACCGGGCCGCGCCGATGGACGAGGTCTGGCAGGCGATGGACCTGCTGATCGCCCAGGGGAAGATCACCTACGTCGGGTCGAGCAATTTCCCCGGCTGGAAGATCGCCCAGGCCAATGAGACAGCCGCCGCCCGGCGGGGGTTGGGGTTGGTGTCGGAGCAGAGCCTTTACAACCTGATCGAACGGCGCGTCGAACTGGAGGTCATCCCCGCGTGCCGCGAGTACGGACTCGGCCTGCTGGTCTGGAGCCCTTTGGCCGGCGGGCTGCTGGCCGGCGACTCGGGCGGCGCGGACGGGCGCCGCCGGTCTGAGACTGCGGCCAAGGAAGCCGCCGCCCGGGCGCCGCAGCTGGCCCGCTTCGCCAGGCTGTGCGCGGATCTCGGCGAAACGCCGGAGGCCGTGGCGCTGGCCTGGCTGCTGGCGCAGGCGGGCGTCACCTCGGCGATCATCGGGCCGGCCAGCCGGGCGCAGCTGACGTCGGCCTTGCGAGCCCCCCAGATCCGACTAGAGGCCGAGGTCCTGGCGGCGATCGACGACATCTTCCCGCCCTGCGGCCCCGCGCCGGAGGCCTACGCATGGTAGCCGGAGCCGGGCCGGCGGGGCCGTGGGTGTCCGGGACCGTCGCGGTCTCCGGCGGTCATCTGGCCTATCACCGCACCGGCGGTTCCGGCCCGGCTCTGGTGCTGTCGCATGGCCTGGGCGACAACGGGCTGTGCTGGAGCCGGATCGCCGTGGCGCTGCAGTCCGACTTCGACGTGATCATGCTGGACGCCCGCGGCCATGGCGAAAGCTCTAGAATGCCGACGGGCGCGCCGCCCGATCCGGCCGCGGACATCGCCGAGGCGATCGACCGCCTGAACCTCGCCCAGCCGATCATCATGGGCCATTCGATCGGCGGCCGGGCGACCGCCGGCTATGCGGCCGCCTACCCCGACCGGGTGTCGAAGGTCATTCTCGAAGACCCGATGCTGACGCCGATCCCGGACCATGAAGCCGCGGCGCGTCGCCGCGAGCGCTATCGCCAGCAGGTCGAGACCACCCAGGCCCTGTCGGATGACGCGCTCGCCGATCTCGGCCGATCCTTTCATCCGACCTGGAGCGAGGACGATTTCCCCGCCTGGCGCGCCGGCAAGCGGCAGGTCGACCCCATGGCCATGCCGATCCAGTCCCGGCCCTGGGAGGTGTCGATCGCCGCGATCCGGGCGCCGACCTTGATCATCACCGGCGAGGCCGTGCTCGGCAGCATTGTCACACCCGAACTGGCCGCGCGGGCGCGAGACCTGAACCCGAACCTCAAGACGGCGGCCATCGCGGGCGCCGGCCACAACATCCGCCGCGAGCAGTTCGACGCCTTCCTGGCGGCGGTGCGCACGTTTCTTCTCGACTAGGGCCTCGCCGAGTTGGTTTCGTACGGAACAGCGACGATTGGCCCCTTTTCCCTTTCCTTTGGCCGCGCTTTCTATGACCTGTGAAGGCCGTGGGGCGAAGTTCGCCAACAGGCGAGTGATTCGTCCCTGGGGGTCGTGAAGGGCAGATGAGGATCCGGTCCAATCGGCGTTTGGCGGCGACCCTGGCAGCCTGGGCGCTCGGCGGTTGCGCGGTCGGACCCGGCTACAAAGCGCCCACGTCCTCGGCCCTTGGCGTTCCCCAATCCTACGGGGTCGTAGGGTCGACCGCGGCCCCGATCGACCTGTCGGTCTGGTGGCGCCGGTTCGACGATCCCGAACTGACCGCGCTGATCGATAAGGCGACGGTCGCCAACCTCGATATCGCCGTCTCCCGGGCGCGGTGGGTTCAGGCGCGCGAGCAGCTGATCCAGGCGCGCGCGTCCCTGCTGCCGACGGTGACGGGCTCGGCCGGCGCCGGCCGGTCCTCGGTCTGGGCGCCCACGACCACGACCACCATCGGCGGCGTGGCCTACAGCAGCGGCGGGTCATCGGGGGCGACGCACCTGTCGCTCGGTCTGGACGCGACCTGGCAGGCGGATGTGTTCGGGGGCGGGCGCCGTTCCGTCGAGGCGGCGAGGGCCAGTCGTGACGCGGCCCTGTTCGATCTCGCCGGCGTCCGAACGGCGGTCGCCGGCGAGGTGGCGACCAACTACATCGACGCCCGCCTGGCCCAGGCGCGGCTCGCCATCGCCCGCGACGCCCTGAGGATCCAGGACGACAACCTTCAGATCGCCCAATGGCGCGTGCAGGCCGGCCTGACCTCCGCCACCGACGCCTTGCAGGCCCGGGCCCAGCGCGCCGAGACCGAGGCCTCCATTCCCCTGCTCGAGACCAGCTACGCCAGCGCGGTCAATCGCCTGGGCGTGCTGACCGGCCAGGCGCCCGCCGCCCTGCGCCCGGAGCTGGACCCGGGCGGGCCGGTCCCGCGCGGACCCGACGCCGTGTCGGTGGGGGTTCCCGCCGACACCCTGCGCCAACGCCCCGACGTGCGCGCCGCCGAGCGCAACCTCGCCGCCGCCACCGCTCGGATCGGCGTGGCCGAGGCGCAGCTCTATCCGGCCCTGACCCTGCCGGGCAGCCTGACCGCCGCCGTCTCGCGCCTCGACGGGCCGGCGACGATCAGCGGCCAGGCCTTCGCCAATGTCGGCCAGACGATCTTCGGCGCGGGCCGGCTGCGCTCCCAGCTCCGCTCGGCGCGCGCGGGCGCCGACAGCGCCTTCGCCGCCTATCGGCAAACCGTGCTGACGGGTCTGGAAGATGTCGAGAACGGCATCCAGGCGCTGAACAGCGCCAAGGCGAGACAGGGATCTCTCGCCGTCGCCGTCGAGGCCTCAGACAACGCCGCCGTCCTGGCCCGCGCCCAGTACCGCGTCGGCCGGACCGACTTCCTCACCCTGCTCCAGAGCGAACAATCCCGGCTGTCGACCCGGGATTCCCTCGCCGCCGCCCAGGCGGACCAGGCGCTCGCCCTGGTGCGCCTCTATCTCGCTCTTGGCGGCGGCTGGCAGGCCGCCTCGCCCACAAATGCAAATGGGGACTCGACCCAATGACCGCCCCGGACCTCGACACCTTCCTGGGAGCCAGGCCCAGCCGGCGGGGACGCCTGTTGAAGTGGGGCGCCGTCGGGCTTGGCGGGCTTGTCCTCCTGCTGGTGCTGGCGCGCTGCTTCAGCCCGCCCAAGGCGCCGCCCTTCGTCACCGCGCCCGTCAGCCGCGGCGACCTGACCGTGACCATCTCGGCGACCGGCAACCTGGCGCCGACCAAGCAGGTCAACGTCGGCTCGGAAGTGTCCGGCCTGGTCGAGACCGTGCATGTGCAGAACAACGACCACGTCACCAAGGGCCAGCCCCTGGCCAATCTGGACCTGTCGCGCCTGAAGGACGCCCTGGCCCAGAGCGAGGCCGCCCTCACCGCCGCGCGGGCCTCGGTGCAACAGGCCAAGGCCACCGCGGCCCAGACCAAGGCGAGTCTCGCCCGCGACGAGGAGGTCTTCGCCCTGTCGGCCGGCAAGGTCCCCTCGCGGGTCGAGCTCGACGCCGCGCGCGCCGACTACGCCCGGGCCGTGGCCAATGTCGCCGCCGCCGAAGCCCAGGTCGCCCAGCAGACGGCGAGTCTGTCGTCCAACCGGACCAACCTGTCCAAGGGCACCATCTATGCCCCGGTCACCGGCGTGGTGCTGTCGCGTCAGGTCGAGCCCGGCCAGACCGTGGCGGCCAGTTTCAACGTGGCGACCCTGTTCACCATCGCCGAGGATCTGGCGCGGATGAAGCTTGAGGTGAAGGTCGACGAGGCCGATGTCGGGGAGCTGACCGAAGGCGCCCCCGCCAGCTTCATGGTCGACGCCTATCCCGGCCGGGTGTTTCCGGCGACGGTGACCCGCGTCGACCTCGGCGCCAACGCCACGCCCCAGGTCAACAGCGCCGGGACGACCGT
>CAIQDO010000001.1 GCA_903870555.1 uncultured Caulobacteraceae bacterium | reverse complement strand
GGCTACTTTTCGCGGCCCGATCGCTGCGACGCCGTATGGGTGCTGCCCAAGGATCGGCCCTTCATCCCGATGCTGGAGGCGCTGCACCGCTGTCCCGTGTTCGAAACCCCGTTCATCTGGAACGCCGCCTTTCTCGAGCAACGGATTAAGGATGTCTCGGCGTCGGGACTCTCGTTCGGCTTCAATCCGTCCGTCGATGGTCAGGACCGGAAAGGTCTCCGGGCGGCGATTTTCGAGCCGAATATTTCGGTTACCAAGACATCGACGATACCGATGCTGATCTGTGACGAAGCCTATAGGCGAAACCGCGCGGCGATCTCTGAGATGCGCATCCTCAATTCGGTTCAACTGCGCGAGCACCCCACGTTCTCATTTCTGAATAAATCGCTGGACCTGACCCGTGACGGCAAGACGGTGCTCGATCAACGGCATGACTTTCCTAGCTACATGGCCCAGCACGCCGATCTTGTGGTGACCCACCACTGGGACAACCCGCAGAATATCCTCTATCTGGACGCCCTGTGGGGGGGATATCCGCTCGTCCACAACTCCAAGTGGCTGGGGGATGTGGGTTATTTCTACCCCGACTCGGACACGGAGACCGGCGCCAGGCAAATTCTCGCGGCCTGGGCCGAGCATGCCGCCAACCTGTCCAGCTACCGCGCCAAGGCGGATCGATTCCTGGCCACCCTCAACCCCTTGAACCAGGCCAACAAGACCGCCTATGCGCGGCGTCTTCTGCATCTGGTGGCGGACGACGCATGACCAAATCCCGTCGTCTGAAGGTTGGCGTCACCATCTTCCTTCGCAAGGGCCAGCAATCGCTCTGGGAGAACGGAATCTTCCAGAACTGTTTCTTCATGGTGATGCTGCTCAACAAGTCGCCGCTGGTCGAGCGGGCGTTTCTGGTGAATGGCGGTGAGGGGGATCCGGCCGAGGCAGGGGACTTCCTCGCCATGGCCCCCGCGTCAGTGATCGACATGCAGGGCGCTATGGCGGAGCTGGATGTCATCATCGAGCTCAGCGCACAGTTGAACCCTGACTGGGGAGCGGCGTTTCGCGCCAAGGGCGGCGCCATTGTCGGGATGCGGGTCGCCAACGACTATGTCATCGACATTGAGCGCATGGTGTTCAACCAACCCCATGGCATGCTGGTGTCGGGCACGCCCTACAACGTGATCTGGACCCTGCCGGCCTTCGAGAAGACCTGCGCGTCCTACTACGGCTCGGCCTTCCGAGCGCCGGTGGTCGTCATGCAGCACCTCTGGAGTCCCGTGCTGATCGAGCGGTCGATCGCCTCGCACCGCCCGACGGCGCCGTTCGCCTATTCTCCGGGCCGGAAACGTTGGCGGCTGGCAGTGCTCGAACCCAATATCTGCAGCGTCAAGACGGCCCACCTGGCCTTGCTGCTCTGTGATGTCGCGCATCGTCAAGATTCCGGCGTCATCGACTATCTTCGGGTCTTCAACGCCATGGCCCTGAAAGAGAACGCCATATTCGTGCAGTTCGCGCGCAGTCTCGATCTGGTCAAACAGGGTATCGCCACCTTCGAACCGCGTTTTCCCATCTACGATTTGATGAACGAGCAGGCCGATGCGATCGTCGCGCACAGTTGGGAAAACGAGCAGAACTACATCTATTATGAAGCCCTGCACGGCGGGTACCCGCTCATTCACAATTCCCATTTCCTGGGCGATTGCGGCTATTTCTATTCCGGGTTCGATTGCCAGGACGGGGCCTTGGCGCTGCGGCAGGCCTTCGCCGATCACGACCGGAACCTGGACGGCTATCGCCGCAGGGCGCGCGCCTTCCTTGAAACGCTCGATCCCGAGTCGGACCGCAATGTGGGCGACTACACGCGGGCATTGGCGTCCCTCGTCGACGCGGGGTAGAAGGCCGCAAAGGCTTTTTTGAATCGGATACCCATGAAACTCGACCGGACAGTGGGTCGGCCCGCGTGGGGGCGTCGTGGTCTGGTCGGCCTGGCCATGCTGCTGTGCGCCTCCGACACGAGTCTGGCCCAGCGGGTCAGCGTTCCCCCGCCCCCGATACCGTTGTTGGCCTGGGCGGCGCAGACGGTTGGCGTCAGGCGATGCCTTGCCGCCATAGCCGTCGTGGCGCAGCGCAATGGTGAAGGCGCCACCAACCAGGACGTCCTGCTGGACTGGGACCATGGCGCGCCGGACGCCTCGGCGTTCTTCTCCCTGACGGGTCTGGAATATGGCCCCGGCAGATCCGCGGCCCTGTCGCTGACCACCGCCCCCGAGGCCGTCGGCGGCGGATGCTCGATCCTGGCGGAACGGATTTCCGCGGCCCCCGTCGCCTGCCCCGAGGTCGCCCGCACCGAACTCGGGGGGTATACCGGTCATCCCCTGCTCGCCTCGATCACGGTCTATGTCGACCCGGGCAAACCGCGCGAGACGGTGACCCTGATCAATTCGCCCCCCGGTTGCCTGGTGATCCGCCGGCAGGTCCAATACGCTTGGCCGCCGAACCAATGATCGAGCGTTCGCTTCGGATCGGCATTACCATCGGTCTACGGGTCGAGGGCGAGAGCCTCTGGACCAACGGCATCAAGCAGAACGCGCTGTTCCTGGCGCGGCTGTTTCAAAACTCTCCGCATCGGCACGCGGTGACGCTGGTCAACACCACGGCGGTGGCCATCACACCGGTTTTGCCCTGGGATCTGGCCGCCTTTCCCACCCGATCCTTTCAGGACGTCAAGGACGATCTGGACATTCTTGTCGAACTCGGCGGTCAGATCAGTGCGTCGCAAACCGATTATTTGAAACGACGGGGCGTTCGTCTTATCAGTTATTGTTGTGGTCCAGAATATATACAAAACGCCGAAGCGATGATTTTCCGCCGACCGTTGTGGGACAGCATCTTCATCAACGAGCGCTACGACCAGATCTGGGTGATACCCCAGGTCGTGGAATCCAGCCGCTACTTTTTCGAGACCCTGCGTCGACGGCCGACCCTGCCCGTGCCTTTTGTCTGGGACCCGATGTGCCTCGTCGAGGCTTCCGCCGGACTGCCGAACGGCGGCGAATATCGACCCGGCGAGTCACCCAAACGGCTGACGGTTCTCGAACCCAATATCGATGTGATGAAATTCTGCCTCTATCCGCTTCTCCTGGCGGAACTGGCCTTTCGGGACGCGCCGGATCGCATCGGCTTCATGCATGTGACCAACGCCGACCAGCTCGTCTGGGATGATCGCGAATTCGCCGGGCTGGCGAAGCATTTGGATATTGTCAAGAACCATAAGGTTTCATTTGTCGGCCGATTCAACACGCCGGATTTCCTCGCCGAACACACCGACATTGTCATTTCCCACCAATGGGGATTGGCGTTGAATTACATGTATCTGGAAGTCTGCTGGCAGGGATATCCTTTGGTACACAATGCTCATCTTTGCGCGGAGCTGGGCTACTACTACCCCGAAAATGACATCAAGGTTGGCGCGCGGCAGCTTGTGTCCGTGCTGATGCGCCACGACGAGGCTTGGGAAGCCTATCGCGAGGCGCAGCGGCGGCTGATCGGTCGGTTTCTGTGCGACAACCCCGAGCTCGTCGCGAGCTATGACGGCTTGCTGTTCAACCTGCTGCGGGAAGCGCCCAGCGCCTGACGGGGTATGGCGCGCCCCGACCGATTTAAAGTTGTCAGGTCCTGAGGCATTTTGGGTTTAGCATGGGACCGCTTGCCGGAGGGGCAGCGGTCCTGGCCGCCGGAGGGAGTCCGGGGGCCGGCGAGGAGGGGCTCAATGAAGACCAAAATGCTGGGCGGCAGCCTGATGGCGACGCTGTGTCTTCTAACGGTGGCCGGTAACGCCGCCGCGGCCGTCACGGTCGTCAGGTGGTCGGGCTATGTCGAGGGCGGAACGGACACGGGTGTCTATCTCCCCGGGGGCGGAGATCTGACGGGCCTGCCGTTCACCTATACGGCCCTGGTGGATGATGCCGTCCCGACGCCTCTGAACTACCCGACACCCGGGGTCGTCAGCGACATCTACGGCGGGTCGGTTTACGGCCCTGGCTATCCTTCGCCGGCTGCGGGCGTGATGACGATCAATGGCGTCAGCTCACCCGTCACCGGGGGTTTTTTCGGCCAACAAACCAACCAGATTAACTACTCAAACGCCTGGAACAACGGGCAGTATCGACTGATAGAAAGTCGGACGGAATTGGCCAACCCTGACACGGGAATTATCAGCTACACGGACCTGTATTTGATAGACACCTTGGGTCTCCTGCCGATTTCCTGGGACTATCACACCCCAGCAGTCTACGTGTTGAACGCCGTGGCTCCTTTGTTGTCGGCCAGCGGCGGCGCGAGCGGGGGCTTGACCGAGACCTATGTCACCAATCTCGATGGGTCGACGGCTCATGCCCAGGCCGAGGTGATCGCCACCGGTCTGTCGATCTCGTCCGCCATCCCTGAACCGGCGAGCTGGGCGATGCTGCTGCTGGGACTCGGCGGTATTGGCGCGATCTCGAGGGCGCGGAGGCGGGCGGGCCCTCAGGCCGCCATGGCGGCGATCTTCCGCAGCGCCCGCTCGAAGGCGTCCGCGGGCTGACCGCCGGAAATCATGTAGCGGTCGTCGATGATCACGGCGGGCACGGCGTGTATGTCCGCCTCGCGCCAGCGATGTTCGTCGGCGCGGACATCCTCGGCGTAGCGGCCGCTGGCCAGAACCTCGCGGGCGGCGTCGACATCGAGCCCCGCCCGGCCGGCCGCCTCCGCCAGCACCTCAGGGTCGCCAGGGTTCTGGCCATGGGTGAAATAGGCCTCGAACAGGGCGCGCTTGAGCGGGTATTGGCGTCCTTCGAGGGCCGCCCAATGCAGCAGGCGGTGGGCGTCGAAGGTGTTGTAGATGCGGCTGTCCGGCCCCGTGGCGATGACGAAGCCCACCTCGGCTGCCCTGGCCTTGATCGCCGCGCGGCTGCCCGCCGACTGCTCCGGCGTGGCGCCGTATTTCATGGCGATATGCTCGGCGATGTTCTGGCCCTCGGGCGGCATATCGGGGTTGAGCTCGAAGGGGCGGAAGCGGATGTCGGCTTCGACGAGACCGTCCACGCGCCGCAGCGCCTCTTCCAGTCCCCCCAGGCCGATGACGCACCAGGGGCAGGAGACATCGGAGACGAAGTCGATCTTCAGGCGTCGGGTCATGCCGATAGTCATGCCTCAACACGAAGGCGTCGAAAAGGGCGCCTCGGGGGGCTCTTTTC